>JANPNP010000001.1:0-2744 GCA_031427535.1 Bdellovibrionales bacterium
AATTACCCACGAATTGTTTAAACCCATTTATCCATACTCTGAAACTTCGCAGCATATAGGGTGCACAGTTACAGAGAGGGGTAGAAGAAGTTTGCTTAAATAAGTCGTGCATACTTTCTGAATTTGACTGTTGAATTTGACATTATAATTTAGTGAAATAACCCACAAATTCTTCAAACGAACCGGAAAATGCAGTTAAAGCAGAGCCTAATAAAACGTGAGTACTAAAACGAACGTAAAAGTTGATTTTATGGTTTTGAAGCGATTAGAAGCGTACTCTGTTCCAGAGGATAATCTGATAAACGATCTTATTTTTGACTTTGAAAGTGATTCCAAGAAATTGTTAAATTTGCTATCGCAACAATTATCCAAGAATGACGTATTAGGAATTCAAGTGTTACAGCCCTTATATTGGTAAAAAGCTATCAATCCTCTAAAGCCTAAACAAAAAATAGCCGACTATATAACATGGCTAAAATTTTAACACAACACAAGCACGCAGTTACTAAGGTAAATAATGCAGTCGAAGCGTTGGATGCGTTAAAAAACATGAAGTTTGATTTACTTTGATTATGCTAACTGCAAAACGCGAACAAAAAGATGTCGAAAAAGGAATTTTAATTGGTGTTAATAACTACGTAGTTAAACCCATAGAACCTAATATTCTAATAGAAAAAATTGCGGCCGTTCTTGCCAAGGTAAACCAAAGCAAAGCGCCAGATGTGGCTCGTGTGCAAATATCTGCAAACTGGCAAGACACCACCACCGTTGTTGAAGTTTCTGAAACCGGACTTTCGTTAGAGTCAAATTTTTCCGTACCTATCGGATTTTCAGTGCGAATCAAAAGTGATGTGTTTAAACAATTAGGTGTTCCTGACCTGACGCTGACCGCTTTCGAATGCACTGCCGATCGGCCAAAGCCGGGATATTTTCAAATTCAAGTAATTTATGCAGATCCCACCGCTCAGGAATCTCAAACTATTCGAAACTGGATTAATTCTCAGCATTCAAAAAAAGCTAGTTAATTTGTTAAATCTCGTATGATAATTGTGGCCATGGTGTTGCACGTATCAATCGCAAGGAGATTTCAAATGAGCACGATCACGCATTTCATTCCACTTTTAATTCTTTTTGGATGCCTAAGCTGTTCAAATTTACCTGCGAAGGAGCAGACTGCAAAAGTAAAAGCCGAGCCCACTACTCTTGATCACCGCGCCGGTTTTTTAGGGAAAATGTCCACGTCGCATATGCAAAGTCTGCAAACTGCATGTATGAAATCGCAAAATAATCAGGCAAAATGCGATGAAGTATTAATGAAAGACTGCAGTGTTGAAATGTCAAAACTGGAATGCCAAAAAATGATGGCCGAAGCAAAAGCTGAAGAATAGAAAATGTCTAATTCACTTTTGTACGTGTCTTTGTGACTTTAGGAAAACTCATTTTCATGCTTTTTTACGTCCGAAAACTAACTTCAGAAGAACTAACACCAATATTGCTCCGATGACGGCACCGATAAATCCAGCGGGCTCGCCAACTTGGTAAACGCCCATAGCTTGGCCAAGATAAGATCCAACAAACGCACCGGCAATTCCTACAAGTGTTGTAACAATGAAGCCCATACCGTCATTACCAGGCTTAATAAAGCGAGCAACCAAACCAACCAAAAATCCAATCACGATCGTACTAATAATTGCCATACAACATCCTTTTTAAGATTTACTAAATATTAAGTGTGGTGGTGGGGGTATTTCAACTGTGATTTGAATTGCTAAGACTTCTTCACAAAGCTTAACCGTAGCTATGATTTCCCACCTGTAGAATTGGTCGGCGTCTGCGCTTCATGCTTAAATATTTTTTCAACAATTTGGTCCGGATTAACATCTTTTTTTAGCTCTTCTAAATCCTTCGAATTGCCATCGATTTTAATTCCTAAGTGTTTAGCAATTTGGTCGTTAATTCGAATCAACCTAGTTATTTCATGTTCGGCCAGCATACTCATTTGCAAATGCAAATCTGAATTTCTACGTTCTAGGACGTCCATGTGACGCTGATTCATTAAAATAAATATGGTGAAAAATACGCACTCAGCTGAAGCAAGTGCACCCAATACACCAAGCTGAATTTGCCAGTCACTTTCCGTGTACGTCGAGCGGTAAAAAATCAATGCGGGGCCTACGAAATATAAAATAAGATGCAAATACAGGTTTATGGGTCGACCAAGAAAACTTGCAACATGGTCAGCTATTTTCTGATCCCACCTGCGCTTTTCGTCAGACTTTTGCCGCATTTTATGGATTGTCGCAATGTTTCGATCTAAAGCTTCAACATTAAGGTCGTTTTTAATTTCCATCTTACCTTTTTCATAATGCCTTTTTTAAGTCTCGTTTTGTTTTAAATCCAGTTTGCAAAACATCTGTGGAGGTATTTTTACCGCGTCTTTTTGCATTGCTTTTCCGGCAGCGGTTAATTCAATATAAACCACACGCTCATCTGCCTTGTCGCGCAATTTTTTTATCAATCCCTTAGTTTGAAGCTTTTTTAACACTGGAGACTGTGTCCCTGAATCTAGTAATAAAATGCCACAGAGCTGATAGAACTAAAAACTGTAAATATGCGATGTCTAATCTTTGCAAATATTCGTCATAGGCCCACACGATAATAAGTATTCAAATTTACGCAAAAAAAAGGGATAAGCAGTGCTTATCCCTTTTTTGCTTTAAATTAAAAAAATCATCTTCAAGGCT
>JANPNP010000002.1:0-19185 GCA_031427535.1 Bdellovibrionales bacterium
GTACTTGTGGGTACGGCATCTATTGAAAAATCTGAAACCTTATCAACATGGCTTAAAAAAGAAGGCGTCCGTCACGACGTGCTAAACGCCAAACATCACGAACGCGAAGCCGAAATTATTGCTCTTGCGGGACGTAAAGGTTCAGTCACGATCGCAACAAATATGGCAGGCCGTGGAACTGATATTATGTTAGGTGGAAATCCTGAAGTTATGGCTAAAAAAGCGGTTGGTGCAGAAGAAGGTGCTGAATTTATCGATGCAACAGCACGCTTTAAAAAACAATGTGAAGATGAAAAAAAAGAAGTCGTAGCAGCTGGTGGATTGTACATCGTGGGTACCGAACGCCATGAATCGCGGCGGATTGATAACCAGCTTCGTGGTCGCTCCGGACGCCAAGGTGATCCAGGTGAATCACGGTTCTATCTGTCGTTAGAAGATAATTTAATGCGTATTTTTAATGGTGAACGTATTCAAAAAATTATGGGAATGCTAAATATTCCTGAAGATGAGCCAATAACACATAAAATGGTTACGAACGCAATTGAAGGGGCCCAGCGAAAAGTCGAAGGCCATCACTTTGATGTCCGTAAGCACTTGCTTGATTATGACGACGTGATGAATCAGCAGCGAAACGCCATTTATAAAATGCGCCGTCAAATTTTAGAAGGCGTGAATCTGGAACGCTCGTTACTAGACATGTTAGGTGATGTGGTTTCTGTTGTGTTAGACACCCACATTCCTGAAGGCGTGAAAAAAGAAGACTGGAACTTTGAAGGTTTGAATAATGCACTTATGGCTTTATTTGGATTTAAATTGGAAGTTAATCCGACTCTGTCTGCTGAAACTATCCAAAATGAAATACAAAGTCGGGTGAAGAAAATTTTTGATCATCAAAAACAATCTATGGGTCCATTTTTCGAACAGATTTCAAAAATGATCATGTTAAACGCGATTGACCAACGGTGGAAAGAGCATTTGTACACGATCGACAAAGTAAAAGAAGGCATCAATCTGCGTGCGTACGGCCAGAAAGATCCATTGATAGAATACAAAAAGGAAGCATTTAAAGCCTTTGAGTTTTTAAATAACACGTTGAAAGCTGACACCATTGAAAAAATGATGCGTGTCCAATTGGTCGCCGAGGGCATGGAAGAAACATTAGAAAAAATGAAACCCCAGGACCCCGAATTAGGTGAATTGAATTATTCATCACCAAGTGAACCTACAAGTGATTTTTCGGTCGATCAAATAGCAGCTGCAGAGGCTCCGCCAAAACGCAGAGTTGTTGCTGGTCCAAATCGCGGCGAACCCGAACGCACTTTGAACCGCGCAGATCGCCGCAAACAAAAAGGACGTTAATTTGTGATATGTCCAAGCTGCCATAATGAAGTCGAGGTTCTCGAACGTAATTATGGTGCGTTGTTTACGTGTTCTAAATGCCAAGCCGTGTATTTTGTCAATTTTGATGGGCTTCCGGAATTTTCAAACGAAGCGTTCGAATCCCCTGTGGTAAACTCAGATATGCAGGTTGATGTCCCTTTTGCACCAATAACTGAACATTCGGCATTTGCTGATTTAGCTCAGGAAATTACAGATTTTGGCAATTCAGAAGTGCAGATCACTGCTTTAAATTACACTTTAGAAATTGGTGGTTTAGATTCCAAAGAAGACATTCGTGCATTTGAAGAAACAATCACAGACAGTCGCTTCGGTTGGGACGTAAGTGATATAATGAAGCAGCTGCGAAATGGAAAAATTATTTTGGAAAAATTAAATCCGGTGCAGGCTTATGTTTTACATAAAAGAATTTATTTCTTAGATTTTGATTTGAAATGGACGCAACATGTTTTGGAATAAGAAAATCTTAACTGTACTTTGCGTTTTCTGCGTAAACGCATCTGCTGAAGATACCCAACCTGTTGAATCCGGCGCGCCAGCTGTGCCAACGGCATTTTCTGGAAAGCAGTCAGAGCAATGGATGGCCGTACAAAGTCAATTGATCACAGCCCGAAGTAAAGTCGAAAATCAGGAAAAAATTGTTGAAAGTCTTATTTTGCAGAAAGCGAATTTGAAGGGACCCGAGCTAGCCGAAAAAATTGAAGCTTTAAAAGTAGCGCACATCGAATTGATACGGGTGATTGGTTACTACAATAATTTGAATTCAGATTTTGAAACTAGATATCCAGAAAAGGGCGCAGCACCTGGTCGGGTGTATAAACGAATTGATCCGGCATCGATTCAAAAAATCGAAAGTAAATTGACTTTAGAAGGTCGGCTGAATCGACTGAATGCAAAAATAAAGAAGCAATACAGTCAAGGCGCTGATGCCATTGAAAAATCTGATACAGACAAGAACGCCAAAAAAAATAAAAAGCAAAGCACACTACCTGCAGCGGCTTCAGATGAAATTAAAGTCACAGATCAAATTATTTTACAGAAGTAGGTAGGTCAAATTCGAACGCGGTCATTAAAACTTTTTCGATCTCAAATTCATTAATTGTAAATGTGCTTGGACCACTTATCCGGACGGCTGTAAGTTTCCATTTCACTGGCAATTCCTCATCGGTGTAAATATTAAAACCCGCAAGCCGGCTAGTGCTTAAATCAATTTTCTTTGTTTGCTGAATATTTTTAAAATCAGAGAACGTTGTATGCAGGCTGTTAGCCGCCTGATCCTTACGAATGCTGTCGCATGAGAACGTATGGGACACCATAGGCGCGGCCCCTGCAATTGCAACGTTCTGCGCAGAAAACTGCAATTCGATTAATGCTGACGTATCGCAAATCATTTGCAAGTTATCAGTTATCAACGAAACGGCCTCAGATGAAATTTCAAATTTCAATGTTTTAACCAGGTCCCACTTCGTTTTCTGACCCTCGGTTAGTTGGTTGTAAGTGCTGTCATCGACCGACGAAATAGTTCTGCTAGGCGTGCTAGAAATAACTTTTAAAATAAGCCCAACAAAAATAAAATCTAGAACGACAAAAAGAGCTAATAATTTTTTCATTAATACTCGCAATTCATTGAGCGCGCATCAACAGCGCCAGGTTGGTTTCTTAAAGCTCCAGATGCTAAGTGCGTTTGCATAACACTGCTTGATTCAGCAATATGCATAAGGCCCATCGCATGACCAAATTCGTGTACTAGCAAGCTTTCCAAGTTAACTTTTCCTTGTAGGCTTGCATCGTCTGTTTTGCTGAAGGTAAAGTTTTTGGCATTGATGCGAATGTCGGCATCTATAAGCTTGCTTATGTCCCAGCGAACTGCAGTTCGTGCCTGCTGTGATGGTTGATCACTATCCCAGTCTGACGACCAGTAAATTGCATTCGCACGATCGGTGCCAGGAGAATTTCTAAATCCATCATCACGCGCAACTAGGATTAGATTTTTTCGTAAAGTCGTATTCCATTTGGTGGCGGCCGCCTTTATTTCAGCGTCATATTCAATCGGTACACTGCTGGTTATAATGAAGGTTACCGGTGTAGAGGTCTTCCACGAAATGCGTAACGAATTTGCTAAAACGGTGGTGGTAATGAAATTACATGCGTCTTGCGATCCGAATGCAAAAACATCTTGATCCTGGATTTTTAAGGTAAAGCCCTTGTTACAGCCTGTCGCCAGTAAACAAAAACTAAGCGTTGCAAATGAAATTGCTTTAGATAAAAAGTCGTTTATCACCGATAAATTATCTCTTAAATCGCAAAAACTGACGAGTCGAGTTCTGGAAAGGACTAGGTTATTTAAACAACAAGGTGCCTACTGTACACGCACATAATCCTTAACAGAATTCAGAGCTTAGGATTGATCCCTTGCGCTAAATGCTCTATAAGGTAAGGGTTAAAGACCAAACTAGTTTATCTACACGCAGGAGTTTTCGCTCATGTCTAAAAATCATGATCATCACAACCAAGGCGGCTTAATTGCTTTGCTGGGTTCAGTCGGCTTTGTTTTCGTATTTTTCTTTTACATCGTTTTTATTAATAAGGGAGTTTACCTAGATGAAAAAGTTTCTGATCCAACTCCGGTTGGTGCAGTTAAATTTGATCTTGCTAGTGTTAAAGAACCTTGGCTTCCAAATGAAGACGTCGCGCGCGCCGGCGAAAAAATATTCAAAGCAAATTGCGCTGCCTGCCACGGAGCAAAAGGCGATTTAGTTGGCGGTATTCCTAACTCTAGAAATTTAGTTGAAGGCCAATGGAAAGCTGGCGATGGAATCATCGCACACTTCAAAGTTTTACAAAATGGTATCAAAGGAAGCCAAATGGTTTCCTTTAAACAAATTTTAAATCCTAGCGAACGCTGGGCCGTAATTAATTGGATTGAAACTATTTCGAAAAATAAATCTCAGGATAAGCCTGATGATGTGGCGACGTTTGCGAAAAGCGCAGACTAAAGGTTGATGTGAATTTATTTTCTGTAAGCGCATTATTAATTGCTTTAACTTTGTCATTACCGACATGGGCGCAAACTAACGCCGCCACCGGAATGAAAGAAGCCTACACGGGAAAAGAACCAGAAAAGCCGTCGGCTATGATGCCGGATGAACTAAAAGGCGTGGGCATAACGGAAAAAACTGGCCAGAAAATCGACTTGTCTTTAAAAGTTAGATCTGACGACGGCCAACTTGTTCCACTATCGTCGTTTTTCAAAACTCCGAAACCAATTGTGCTAAGCCCTGTTTATTTTAATTGTCCCGGACTTTGTAACTTTCACTTAAATGGCCTAACAGACACGTTAAAGAAAGTTGATTGGTCGCCCGGAAATCAATTTGATATTATTGCGTTCAGTTTTGACTCGAAAGAAAATGCGGATGTTGCGTCGAAGAAAAAAGATAGTTATTTAAAAATTTTTAATCGACCAGGCACAGAAAATGGCTGGCATTTTGTCACGGCCGAACAAGCTGTTGTGACTGCTTTAATGGAACAAGTCGGTTTTGAATTTCGTTGGAATGAAAAAGTCGGCGAGTGGTCCCACGCATCGGCGGCAATTATTATTTCTGCAGATGGAACAATTTCCCGTTACTTGCATGGTATTCAGTTCGAACCACGCGATGTTAAATTAGCACTAAACGAAGCAGCTAGCGGTAAAGTTGGCAGCATCATCGATTCGGTAATGCTTTATTGTTTTAAATATGACCGTCATCAATCAAAATACGGATTGCAGGTTTTTCGCGTCATGCAAGTGGGGGCCGCCATCAGCGCTTTATTATTAGCGTTGTGGTTAGTGCCAGTTTGGATGCGAGTTAAAAGGGAGAATAGTTAATGGCGTTGTGGATGTTGATCAACCAAGCTTCTGCTGGAACGTTTATGCCGGAACAAGGAACTGATATTGCCAAACAGGTCGATAATCTTTACGGATTTTTACTTGTTGTCAGTTTTATTTCATGCGCAATTTTAATCGGCGGCATGGTTTATTTCGCAGTAAAATACCGCAGAAAATCGGCGAATGATAAAACGCCATACATCACTCATGATACGCGCCTAGAGATACTATGGTCGGTCGTGCCGCTGATTATTTTCTTATTTGTATTTGCTTGGGGCTGGGTTGTCTACCATGACATGCGTGCCATGCCTACGAATGCACTTGAAGTTCATGTGACCGGCAAGCAATGGGCCTGGACTATGGAATACAAGAACGGCGTTAAAGCCGTGGAACTTGTTGTTCCGGTTAATAAAGACATTAAAATTATTCTAACGTCTGAAGATGTGATCCATTCTTTTTTCATTCCTAGTTTTCGAATCAAACAAGATGCGGTACCCGGACGATACTCAACTCTTTGGTTTCGCGCAGAAAAACTGGGTGAATTCCACGTATTTTTGTACTGAGTTTTGCGGCACCAGTCACTCTGCCATGTTAAGCAAAGTCAAAGTGGTATCACAGGAAGATTTTGATAAGTGGTTAGTCGAAGAATCTGAGGTTGGACTGTTACCGTTAGCACAACGTGGTGCTAAGTATTTTCAAACACGCGCCTGTGCTTCCTGCCACAATGTGAATAATCCAGACGTTAAAGTGGGCCCTTCGTTGTATAAAAAGTGGGGCACAGACGAAATTTTCGATGATGGTTCGACTGGAAAATTTGATGAAAATTATGCGCGTCAGTCAATACTTGAGCCACAAGCCAAAATCGTAAAAGGATATCCAAGGCCATCACCGATGCCTTCTTACCAAGGACAACTTTCTGAATCCGAGTTAAGTGCCATAATCGAATACATAAAAGGTTTAAATTAAGAGGTATAATATGAGTAGCGCTGTTGCAGGAAAAAATTATTTAAACGAGTCCTCTGGTTTGTGGTCATGGCTAACAACTTTAGATCATAAGCGAATCGGAGTGATGTACTTCATTACCGTGATGTTTTTCTTCCTTGTTGGTGGAATTATGGCCTTACTGTTACGGCTAGAATTATTTACTAGCAATACCGGAGTCGGCACCAGCTTTCTAGCGCAGTTGCCAAACGTCATCAAGGGGGACGCAAACCCGGCCGATTTGTATAACCGGGTTATGACGTACCACGGGGCCATTATGGTTTTCATGGTTATTGTTCCTGGAATACCGGCCATATTAGGAAATTTCTTTTTGCCGCTGCAAATTGGCGCCAAAGACGTTGCGTTCCCGCGCCTTAACTTGCTGTCTTGGTATTGCTTGATGGCGGGCGCTATTTTAGCTTTTGCAACTTTATTTTTTAACAAGATCGATACAGGTTGGACTTTCTACACGCCGTATTCAATTCGTACGGGCACGTCCGTCGTGATGATGGTGCTAGCCGTCTTCATCATGGGTATGAGTTCCATTTTAACTGGACTTAACTTTATTGTGACGGTTCATAAATTGCGCTGCCCTGGAATGACGATGTACCGTATTCCTCTTTTTGTGTGGGCTTTGTATTCGACAGCTATAATTCAGGTATTAGCGACGCCGATTCTAGCGATAACTTTGTTGTTGCTAACAATGGAACGTATTTTTGGAATTGGAATTTTCGATCCGAAGCTGGGCGGCGATCCGGTTTTATTTCAACACTTCTTTTGGTTTTATTCGCATCCAGCAGTTTACATTATGATTTTACCAGCTATGGGTGTGATCTCTGAATTGATGACGACGTTCACAAAAAAGACAATTTCCGGCTATACGGCAATTGCGTATTCGTCATTAGGAATTGCTGCAGTTTCGTTTTTCGTTTGGGGTCATCACCTTTTCGTTTCCGGTCAGTCAGAAATTGCTGGAATTGTGTTTTCATTTTTAACAATGTTGGTGGGTGTTCCGACAGCCATAAAAATGTTTAACTGGCTTGCGACCATGTACCGCGGTTCTATCGAATTTACGGCTCCAATGCTGTACGCGCTGGGTTTTTTATTCTTATTTGCAATTGGTGGAGTTACCGGAATTATGTTAGCCGTTGTTCCCGTCGATGTGCATTTTCATGATACGTACTTTGTGGTCGCACACTTTCACTATGTGATGGTGGGTGGTACGCTGATGGCTATTATGGGCGGATTTTATTACTGGTTTCCAAAAATGTTTGGAAAAATGTACCATGAAGGTTCGGCGATTTGGTCATGGGTATTTATTTTCATCGGCTTTAACGTGACGTTTTTCCCGCAGTTTATTTTAGGTGCGAAGGGAATGCCGCGCCGGTATTTTGATTACATCCCTGAATTTCAACAATTGAACCGAATTTCAACCATGGGATCGTGGCTTATTGGAATCGGTTTTGTAATCGGCTTGATTACTTTAGTACGCGCCTATAAAAAAGGTGCAATAGCTCCAGACAATCCGTGGGGTGGTAAAACATTAGAGTGGACGACGTCGACTCCGCCGCCACATGATAACTTTGCAGTCGAACCAATTGTGAATGCGGGGCCATATGAGTACAAATAGAACTATTAACGGCGTTGAAGTCGCTATGCACTTCAAAGACGATGTACATCAGTACTCGTCAAATAAAGAAGGCATTTGGCTTTTCATGGCTACCGAAATTTTAATGTTCGGTGGCTTATTTGTTGGCTACACCATCTACCATACTATGTACCCAGAAATGTTTGCTGAAGGCGCTAAGTACTTAGATTGGAAATTGGGTTTTGTTAATACGCTTGTACTGATTCTTTCGTCATTCACAATGGCCCTAGGAATTTATTTTAATCAAAAAAATCAGCCAAAGAAGGCTGTGCTTGCCCTGGCAGCCACGCTACTTTGTGGCGCGATTTTCATGGTGATTAAATATTTTGAATACACGCACAAATTTCATTTAGGTATTTATCCCGGCCAAATGTTAAACTTGGATTTAGTTAAGCCTGAACACGCTAACCTTGGTTTGTATTTTGGATTTTACTTTTGCATGTCAGGTCTACACGGTATTCACGTGTTACTAGGTATGGGCATGATCACCTGGGTGATGATTCGCACAATGCGCGGTGAATTTCATTCAAATTACTATACACCTGTCGAAGGCGTCGGAATTTTCTGGCACATTATCGATTTGATTTGGATTTTTCTATTTCCGTTACTTTATTTGGTTGGTTAATCCAACCCCAGGAAGAGAGATTAAAATGGGAACGCAACACTCAGCATCACACTCAACGACAACTTCAGCTCATGGCCACTCTGAGCATCACGTTACGCCTTTTGATGTTTACGTTAAAGTGGCAGCAGCATTATTTGCATTAACTTTTTTAACTATTGGCGCCCATTCCATTCGTGAGCACCTTCAGCCCTTTGCTGCAGTCATTGCATTTTCTATCGCCACGGTGAAGGCGTATTTGGTTGTCGCATTTTTCATGCATTTAAAATATGAAACCAACATCAATCGCGCGATCTTCGTTAGCGGATTTTTATTTCTGGCATTGCTTTTCATTATTTGCACGCTGGACATATACACACGCGTTTCTCAAAGCAGTGTTCTTTAATATTTGTGTTTAAAACATTTTCGGTTTTAACCAAATTCGGAATTGTTATTTTTGTCTTATTGGCGGGCCTTGCCGGATATGCCACGGGCTATCAAATTGAAAACACCTTCAATTGGAAGCATCTGCTAACCTTTATTCTTGGACTGTATTTTCTAAGTTCCGGAAGTTTGGCCTTAAATCAAGTTCAAGAATACAAACTTGATCAAAAAATGCCTCGAACAAAAAATCGTCCTATTGCTAGTGGTAAAATTACCCCGGCTGCCGGATTTATTTTATCTGTGGCGATGATTTTTTGCGGTGTAAATCTATTGTACGAGCTTTCTTCGATGGCGGGCTACCTTTCGGTTATATCCTTGGTTTTATATAATGGGCTATACACATACATTTGGAAACCGAAATGGATATTCGCGGCGGTTCCAGGTGCTATTCCAGGCGCGCTGCCGGTTACAATTGGTTACGCCGTTAATAATTCAGATATTTTAAATTCAGATTCGGTATATTTGTTTTTAATTATGTTTTTATGGCAGATGCCACATTTCTGGACCTTAGCTATAAAATACAAAGAGGACTACCGCTTAGGCGGAATTCCAACGTTACCAACGGCATTAGGAATTCCAAAAACACTTTTTCATGTGGGACTTTACACATTTTGTTATGCTGGCGTTGCCATTGCATCGCCATTTTTTCTGCAAAGTAGCTGGGTGTATGCAGCGGTTGTATTTCCATTTGCGTTTATTCTGCTGAAAGAATTTTTCCGTGTTTATCGGTCCGATGCGCAAGAGCGTTGGTTCGCATTTTTTATGTGGACTAACATCAGCATGCTTGTCTTTCTTTTTGTGCCGGTTATCGATAAATGGAATTTTCTTTTCATTGGCCGAGTTTAATAGCCCGACTATCGTAGGGGCCGTAACCTAATAGGATGCTGCACTTACCCGGTTTAATTCTGGATTTGGGAATCATACTTATCACTGCTGGATTTACCACCTTGCTTTTTAGAAAATTCAATCAGCCGGTTGTCTTGGGTTACATTATTGCTGGTCTGCTGGTTGGTCCCCAGTTTTCATTTTTTCCAACGGTAACCGACACGGCTTCAGTAAAAGTTTGGGCCGAAATTGGCGTTATCATTTTGATGTTTAGTTTGGGACTAGAATTCAATTTTAAAAAATTGGCCATGCTAGGAAAATCTGTTGCCGCTACGGCGCTTTTTGAAATTACATTCATGCTGACTTTGGGGTATTTGGTTGGACAACTATTAGGGTGGTCCTTCATGGATAGCTTATTCTTAGGCGGGATAATATCCATATCGTCGACCACAATCATCGTAAGCTCGATGGAAGAACTTAAACTAAAAACTCAAGCCTTTGCTCATTTTGTATTTGGAATTTTAGTTATCGAAGATATTGTAGCCGTCCTAATTTTAGTACTACTTTCAACAGTTGCTGTTACAAAAAATTTAAGTGGATTTGATTTGCTGCTGTCTTCGGGCCGTCTTTTGTTTTTTATTGTGCTGTGGTTTTTAGTAGGAATATATTTACTGCCATTATTTTTAAAGAAGATTAGAAATCTTATGACAGACGAAACGACGCTTGTTGTGTCATTGGCGCTTTGCTTGCTGATGGTCGTTATAGCTACCCAACTGGGTTTTTCAGCGGCACTAGGGGCCTTCGTAATGGGATCGTTGCTGTCAGATACAACTGAAGGACGAAAAGTCGAAGTATTAATTGTTCCAATAAAAAATCTTTTTGCCGCCATATTTTTTGTTTCTGTCGGTATGTTAATTGATTTAGAGGTTTTAAAAGATCATGGCTTAGAGGTTCTATTAATAACCGCCGTGCTTATTTACGGAAAAGTGCTTAGTGTCGCTGTGGGCGCATTTTTATCGGGACGCAGTCACAAAGATTCTTTGCAAGCCGGTATGAGCCTAGCACAAATTGGTGAATTTTCATTTATTATTGCCGCTTTGGGACTTAGCCTTAATGTAACTAGTGATTTTTTATACCCGATTGCAGTTTCAGTTTCGGCAATAACAATTTTCACAACGCCGTATTTGATGAAAAACGCATTTAGTATGGCATTGTATCTTGAAAAGAAATTACCAACCACGACGTTAACTCATATGCGCTATTACCACATTACCCTAAACAAACAGACCGAAAGTCCGTTGTGGATGGTTATCTACCGCGCGTTTGCAATGAAGGTTTTTTTCAACGCCGTTATCATCGTGGGAATTTGGCAGATTTTTTACAAATATTTTCTTCCGTTATTTGTATCTAGCTATGGTGAACCATTGTGGCTTATATCATTAACGGCCTTATTAGGACTGGTGATCTCGGCCCCGTTTCTTTGGGCAATAATAATGGGGCGCCCATCATCGTCCATTCAGGCGGAAGAATTTATTAGAGTGAAAAAACTTGTATTAGGAATTTTTGTCACCCGGGCAACTATTGCCATAGCCCTTGTGGTTTATTTTCTAAATTTATATTCACCGCTAGCGTCGGTATTTGGATTATTACTGCTTTTCTCGATCTCGATCTTAATTTTTTCAAGTAGACGTTTAGCTGAAACCATCTATCACAGTCTAGAATCCCGATTTTTAGAACACTTAGGAGTCACGCAGTCGTCTAACTAAGGCAGGCGCATTTCAGCTGGCGTATCAATTTGCCGAAACGGGTGGGCTTTCATAAACTCGGGGCGAGCAGAGCACGATTTGTAAATACGATATACATTTGGGTAATGATCTAGCTTCATTTTAAAGCGTTCGGCAGTCGTAGCCATTGGTACCAGCAATAAATCTGCTGCACTGACGTGCGAACCAAAACAAAATTCTTTTGCAGAAACTTCTAATGATTTTTCCATGGCTGTGAAACCTTGAGTGAACCAATAGTTTACCCAAGCATCTTTTTCGTCTTGTTGGTAGCTGTGCTTTGTTTCTAAATATTGCAGCACTTTTAAGTTACCAAATGCGTGCATGTCAGCGTTAATCATTTCGCAGAACTGTAAGACTTTGGCTTTTGCGAAGTGATCGGGCGGGAATAGTCTGTAGGTTTCAGGAAAAACATCATCTAGGTACTGCAGAATCACCAGCGATTGGGATAAAACGTTATCTTGATGAATTAAAGTCGGAACGCCACCCATCGGATTTAGTTTTCTGTAAGCGGGCTGATTCTGCTGGCCGCCATCAGATAGCAAGTGTACCGGCTGATACTCGTAGCTAAGTTTTTTAATTTCTAGCCCTATGCGGACCCGAAATGAGGTCGAGCTTCGGAAATAGTTATAAAGTACAAGCTTATCCATGCGAAAATAATGTCGTGTGCTTACGCGAAATACAAGACGTGATGTTTTAGTATCTTTTGCTGCACGTTGTCTTAACTAGCTTTGGCGCTGTGAATGCGAACTGGTTTTTCTTCAACGTTATTGCTAGTCTTTCAGCACCACCAGGAGGTTCTATGAAGTTCATCGCATCATTAATTTTAATTCTTACAACATCAATGGCTTTTGCCAATACCGAAGGAAAATCGAATGTTTCTTTCTCGATGGCAGGATTAGAAGGCGGTTTCCGCTGGAGTTCTGCAGACGCAAAGAACTCTACGTCAAACAAGCAAACACTAGGTTTCCAAATCGGTGGCTCAGGCGTATTTGATATTGCTACCAATTTTGCAATTAAGTCGGGTCTATTTTATACCGAACGCGCTTTTAAAAATAGTTTCGTAGGCGGAACTGAAGTGACTGGAAAAATTACTTATTTCGATATTCCGGTTCTATTGATGTTCAAATTTGAAGATTATGCCGGAGTTTATTTGGGGCCTGCAATGTCATTTAAGATGTCTGACGAAATTTCCCAGGGCTCATTACAAAATGTAAAAGGCAGTGTCGTGCCAATCCTTGTTGGTGGCCAATTTAAGTTTGCACCGAACATGGGTGTAAATATCTACTTCGAATCGGTATCAGGCGCGATAGCTGATAACCTTGAAAATTCTCGTTCTGTAGGGGCTAACTTACTTTTAACATTTGACTAAGCTAAGGAATATTTTGTGAAGTTAGGCTCGTTAAAATCAAAGTCTTTAGATGGCGAATTAATTGTTGTCAGTCGTGATTTAAAAAAATTTGCGCGTGCAGCCGCCAGTTGCCCATCTTTGCGTGAAGCGATCGAAAACTGGTCTGCTACCGAGCCTAAGTTACAAAAAATTTACGATGCCTTAAATGCCGGCACTTACGAGCAAGCTGAAAGTGTCGCTGATGAAAGTAAATTTCATTCGTGTTTGCCACGCACGTGGCTTTTTGCTGATGGCTCGGCGTACATTCATCACATCAAACTGGTCAGACAAGCGCGTAATGCTCCATTGCCGGAAACGTTATTAACAGTGCCATTGATGTATCAAGCTGAAAGCGGGCGCTTCTTAGCACCTAACGATACTATTCCACAAACTGATTTTAAACACGGTACTGATTTCGAAGGTGAAGTGGGTATCATTGTCGATCACGTTCCTATGGGCGTTTCACCTGAAGACGCGCTGAAGCATATCAAACTTGTCGTTTTAATAAATGACGTTTCCTTGCGTGGTCTTATTCCTGAAGAATTAGAAAAAGGTTTTGGCTTCTTTCAAAGTAAGCCGACAAAAGCCTTATCGCCGTTTGCGGTTACACTTGATGAATTAGGATCGGCATGGAATTCAGGGCGCCTAGATTTGCCACTTGATGTTCGTTACAACGGTAAATTTTTTGGAAATCCGAATGCAAAAGAAATGCATTTTCATTTTGGTCAGTTGATAGCCCATGCAGCTAGAACGCGTGACTTAGCGGCCGGGTCGTTGATCGGAAGCGGCACCGTTTCTAATGAAGATCCAGCTCGGGGTTCAAGTTGCTTGGCTGAAAAACGCATGATTGAACAAATTAAGAATGGTAAAATTGAAACTCCATTTATGAAGTCGGAAGACACAATTGAAATCGAAATGAAAAATTCAAATGGGGAAAGTGTTTTTGGTAGAATTTTTCAAAAAGTTGTAGCCCTGTAAAAGTGAAAAAGAAATGAAAAGTTTCTATACGTATCCTGCATTCTATCCTGCCTTTAAGGATCTAAGAAACGAATTTGATGCGCATTTTAAAAATTCTAAATCCACCCATGGCAAGCGATTTGTGTGGGATTTTTGGTATGATAAAGATCAATATCATCTAATTCGCACACCGGCTTTTCACTACTTTCAAAAAACAAATTATCAAAATTTTCATTCGCATCTTGTACAGTGGGGTCGTGAAAATTTGGGCTGCCATGATATTTCGCCGCCTTGGTTAAGTTACTATGTCGATGGGTGTTTTCAAAATTTACATTCGGATGTGCCGCATGGTCCGTGGGCGTTTGTCTATTCGCTAACACCTAATCGAAAAGAATTTCGCGGTGGTGAAACTTTAATTTTAAAATCCGAAACATTAAACTACTGGTCCAATTACATTGATCAGAAAAATCGCGAATATCCTAGCTTCGTTGACCGTATAGAATCGAAAATGAATCAGCTGATTGTTTTTGATCCCCGTTTTCCGCACGGTGTAACAGAAGTAAAAGGGACGCGTGATCCGCTGAAAAGCCGTTTGGTCATACATGGTTGGTTTGTAAACCCACGGCCTTACGTGACGGGTGGGCTTTCGACGTCACAGGTTCAAAAAGCAGTTCAACCCAAATTTGAACACCTTTCAAAAATTTTAAGCAGTATCGATCTTTTGAACGGCACGTTGTCATGTAGATTGGCGGTTACTCCGGGTGGAAAAGTAAAGACATACACTGTCGTATCAAACAGTGTGCTAAGTCTTACGAATCGCTTTGAAGACCAAACGTATCTAATGAAAGAATTAAAAAGTTTATTTTCTTCGACGCAATTTCCAACTGCCAAAACGGGTTCGATCGTAACCTTACCACTTATCTTTAAATAGGACTGAAGGATCACATGACGCTGACACAACTGACCTATATCGTAGCTGTTGATAAACACAAAAATTTTGGCGTTGCCGCGCAAAATTGCCACGTAACCCAGCCAACTTTAAGTATGCAAATTCAAAAACTGGAAGAAGACATTGGCATCATACTTTTTGATCGTAGTGAACAACCTATCAAAACAACAAAGATGGGTAACATCCTGATTAGGCAAGCAAAAGTTATTTTACGTGAATCCCAATTATTTAGTGAACTTGTCAGTGAAGATCAAGATCAGACCAAAGGTGAAGTCCGCATTGGCGTTATCCCGACACTTGCGCCCTATCTTATGCCATTGTTTTTAAAAAGTTTTATGAATGAAAACCCTAACCTAAGAATAATTATCGAAGAATTGCAAACGGCCAACATCGTGAAAAAAATAAAGGATGCCGAGATTGATTTAGGTTTATTAGTAACCCCGATCGATCACGAAGGCTTTATCACCGAGCCCTTATTTTATGAGCCTTTCCTAGTCTACGTTTCAGAAAATTCGCCTTTAGCTAAGCAAAATAAAATTGAACAAAAGGAGCTTAATTCGAATGATCTTTGGTTACTTACTGATGGCCATTGTTTTCGTGAGCAATCCTTACTACTTTGCCGAAACCGCAAAAAAGTGACTGATTTAAACAAAAACTTACTTTTCGAAAGTGCCAGTTTAGAAACTTTAAAGAAAATGGTGGATCAGGAAAGTGGTTTTACATTGCTGCCGCTACTTGCAACAGATGATATTAAAAATTCGAAACGCTTAAAAGAATTTGTAAGCCCAGCTCCGTCCCGCGAGGTCAGCTTGGTGCACAATCACTTTTTCAGAAAAGAAAAAATTAAAAGTTCACTAGTAGCCTGCATAAAGAAAAGTTTACCGAAAGAAATTCCGCGCTTAATCACGAAGAATATTGATGTGCTTAGTTTGCCAGTCGGAAAATCATAAACAGTAAATTATTTCAATGGGCGCCACTAAATCCGGATGTAAGGATTTCTTTATCGGACAGTTGTTGGCAGTCATTGCGATTTTTTCCCGATAACTTTCCGGAATACTTTTGGGGACTTCAACTGCAATTTTCAGGCTTTCAATGCGCCTAGGGTTAGAAGCCATAACCTTTACAACTGAAAATTTACTACCATTGACGCTGATATTATCTTTTTCAGCCACAATTGCAATGGTCGTCAAGATGCAGGTCCCAAGGGCTACCCCCATTAAATCTGTCGGAGAAAATTTTTCTCCGCGCCCTTGGTTATCCTTAGGCGCATCGGTTTCTATAACTGAGCCAGAGGGCTCATGTGTGGCCGTGCAATGCTTCTCTGTTGTGTATAGTCCTGTCATTTTGACCATGTACCAAGTCCTCATTCCAGTTTGATAAATCGATTTTTAAGGCATAAGAAATAACATCATTTATATGCTCTGCAAAAATAAATTCTATCTGCGACTTTACATCGTCCGGAATTTCTTTCAAATCTTTTTCATTTCGTTTCGACATAATAATCTTATTCACACCTGATCGATGCGCAGCAATAACTTTTTCTTTGATACCACCAACAGGTAAAACCTTTCCACGCAAACTTATTTCGCCAGTCATCGCTAACCGTGGATTTACAGGCGTCCGTGAAACCAAAGACGCTAACGAAGTTAACAAAGTTACGCCTGCTGAAGGTCCATCTTTTGGAATAGCTCCAGCTGGTAAATGGATATGTAAATCAAACTTATTGAAATCAAAAGTTGGATTTAAAAATCCCATTCTGGCCTTTATCAATGATTTTGCTATTTGAGCGGACTCTTTCATAACGTCGCCAAGTTGGCCTGTTAAAATTAAATCTCCTTTTCCGGGAACCAGTGCCGATTCAATAAATAAAATATCGCCGCCAACCGGGGTCCAAGCTAAACCTGTGACAACTCCGGGTGTTGTTAGCTGATCCGTTACTTCATACGTATAGCGTTCCGCACCAAAAATGTGTTCAATGTCGCTGATATCAATCACAATTTTTTGCTCTGCTTTTAAAACCCGTTCACAGACAGTCCGACACACTTCTTGAAGTTTTCGCTGCAGATCCCGCACGCCAGCTTCCCGCGTGTAGTGGCTAATAATTTTCATTACGGCCGCATCTGTAACACGCACGTCTTCTTTTTCTAAGCCGTGTTCAATAAGTTGCTTAGCCCAAAGATGATTCTTAGCTATATGTAGCTTTTCTGCTGTGGTGTAGCCGCTTAGGTCAATTATTTCCATACGATCTAATAATGGCAGCGGAATAGAATCTAAAGAATTGGCCGTCGCGATGAACGTAATATTTGACAGATCAAACGGAGTATCTAGGTAGTGATCGGCAAACGTGTTGTTTTGTTCTGGATCAAGGACCTCTAGCAAGGCTGCTGAAGGGTCGCCTGAATAACTTCGTGATAGTTTATCAATTTCATCTAGAACAAAGACCGCATCATTCTGGTCTGCTTTTTTTAACGCCGATAAAATGCGTCCTGGCAAAGCCCCGATATAAGTTCTACGGTGACCGCGAATTTCTGATTCATCACGCACACCCCCTAAACTGATACGTTGATATTTCTTTCCTAGCGCTCGGGCAATACTTTGCCCCAGGGACGTTTTACCTACCCCTGGCGGACCGACAAATAGCAATATCGAACCTTTTTTATCATTTTTAAGTTTCATCACAGCCATATGTTGCAAAATTCGTTTTTTAATTTTGTCTAAACCAAAATGGTCTTCATTTAATATCTTTTCAGCCTGATCAAGATTAATTTCTTGTTGTTCCGACGATTTGCTCCATGGCAAAGCCAGCATAAAATCTAAATGCGATCGCACCATTTGATATTCCGGAGACTGTGAATTCGAATTTTCTAACTTATTAAGCTGCTGATTGGCTAACTCGAAGGCCTCTTTACTAAGACCGTTTTCATTGATTTTTTGACGATACGATTCAATAAAATTAAATTCATCCTTTTCGCCAAGTTCTTCTTTTATGGTTTTCATTTGCTCGCGCAAAATATGATCGCGCTGAGTTTGACCAATTTTACTTGTAAGCTTATTGCGAATATCGATGTGAATTTTCATTCGTTCTTTTAAGTCGTGTAACGAGCTTAATAAATTCATGACGCGCGTTTTAACCGAGATTGTTTCAAGGATTTTTTGCTTTTCAATCATTGATATTTCTGAATTAGCCGCAGCCATGTAGCTTAACAGTGAAATATCATCAATCACATCGATAATTTCTTGTACTGATTCTGTATTGCCGGGTGAAAGCTCTAGTACTTCTTTTGAAATGCCCTTTAAGGTCGTAAGTAACGCATTTTCAGTAACGCGGTCCATATCAACCATATCATCCAGACGCTCAACGTAGGCTTCAAAGATATCGCTTTCAGTTTTATAAGAACTTACGCGAACACGGTAATAACCGCGCACGACAATGAAGTAACCCGATTCATTTGCGGACTTAATAGATTCTATTTTACACAAGGTTCCAATTTCATTTAAATCTTCAATCTTCTCAACACTATGTTCCGGATCTTTTTGCGATAGCGTTAAAATCCAATTACTTTTTTGTTGTGCCAAATCAACCGCGCGAACGCTTTTATCGCGGCCTACACGTAAAGCCTGTGTGACACCTGGATATAGTACAGTATTTTTTAACGGTAGAACGGGAAACGAGCCTGCTGGAATGGTCATGAATTCTCCCTTGCAACAGAAAATTTTTCTGTTAGTTAAATCAAAGGTGAGATTAGATATGAAACTGTCAAGGTCGTTAGAACATGTTCAATAACATTGTCTAGTGACAGGGCTGATGTTAAGACATTTTTTATGAAGCACATATTATTTTGTTTGTTAGCTATTACAATTTCTTCTTGCACAAATAACAAAGAATTGGGAACCAAAGATAACCCGATAAAGTTTTTCCTTGTACCCGCTCAAGATATGCAGGCGTTAGCAGATAACGGTAAAGTGTTAGAAAAATTTTTGACTAAAGATATTGGATTAGAAGTCCGTGTAGATTTGCCGGTAAGCTATATTGCAGTCGTCGAGGGCTTCGGCTCTAAACGTGCCGATGCCGCAATTATAAATACCTTTGGCTATATTCTAGCGCATGAAAAGTATGGCGTCGAAGCGCGTTTAATGTTGATGAATCGTGGACGGGACGAATACTACGGGCAAATAATAACCAGAACAGACAGCGAAATTAAAACAATAAAGGATATCGACAAAAAAAAATTCGCCTATGTAGATCCGGCTTCTACCTCTGGTTACTTATTGCCGATGCGGCTTTTTAAAGAAGAAGGTGTTAAAACCAAAGACCATATTTTTTCTGGGCGGCACGACACGGTCGT
>JANPNP010000003.1:0-2049 GCA_031427535.1 Bdellovibrionales bacterium
ATGTGTTCTTTAGGAAGATCGACAACGAACATAACTTTAGGCAACGCCTTCATGTCTTTAATACCTTCTAGGTAGTCAGTTAAACGAGTCGCTTCGTGGTCTAAACCAGCGCGCTCTTTTTTAGTTAATAAATTGTAATCGCCTTTTTCTTTCATCGCATCGATTTTGCGAAGACGGTCGATAGATGCCTTGATGGTTTGGAAATTTGTTAACATTCCACCCAACCAACGCTTAGTTACGAAGTACTGACCTGAGCGGCGAGCTGCTTCTTGGATAGGTTCGATAGCTTGTTTTTTAGTTCCAACAAGAATCATCGCTCCACCTTCAGCTGCAATTTCTTTTACGAATTCTGCGGCTTGGTTTGCGCGAACGACAGTCTTTTGAAGGTCAATAATATGAATGCCTCCGCGAGCTGTGTAAACGTACGGTTTCATTTTTGGGTTCCAACGCGAAGTCTGGTGTCCGAAGTGAACGCCTGCGTCTAACATCTCTTTCATGGTTACTTGTGCCATGGTATTTCCTTTTCTGGTTATGCCTCCGACGAACAGAGCTTAGGTTATCTAAGAGTGCTCAGTTGATTCTTTCGAACCAATGCCAAGACCAGTGTTAATGATCGTCGTGTGTTATAGTGGGGATCAGAGTTATCACAGCGGGAATTACAGGGCAACAAGTGGTTTGGTGGGGTCGCAGGTGGGTGGGGTCGTTCCGGTTAAAATAAATTCAAGGATTTTCGAGTAGTATCAGATATTTAGATATCCACTCGGAGAGAAAGGGCTTCATGCACGATTCTGCAGCAATGCCTGGTTTTTTAGAAAGTATAGCAATGTTACTGTAAGTTAGTTTCATTTAATAAACCATAGTAACATCGCTATACTTGAAGTTGAGATGACGTTTAATCAAATAGAAGAAAATAAAGGCTCAGTTTTTCTAGACCGAACCTTGTTGCATGAGCTTGTGAACTCAATTGAGGGGTTTGTGTACCGAAAGAGACTCACTACCCTCTTACGACTGGTCCAAGCACCAATTCAGGCAATATTTTAAAACTTTTTGTTTTAATCGGTGCACCTGTTGGGCTGAATATATCGAAACGTCTGTTTTGTGAAATTAGATCGTTGATTTAAACCACTTTAAATCAATAATATACCTTTACAAGGTATACCTAATAAAGGTATATTAAAGCGTGGCAATCCAATCGTTCTCTGATTACTCAACAGAAGTTTTATTTAAAGATGGCATTGTCAAAAAAGCAGTTGGCTGGCATAATGTCAGTAAAGTGGCTTTGCGCAAGCTGGATATGCTTCACTACGCAGTTAAGTTGACGGACTTGAAAGCTCCTCCGAACAACAGGCTAGAGGCTCTTAAAGGTAACTTGAAGGGCAAATACAGTATTCGAATTAATGATCAGTGGAGAGTTGTTTTCTGCTGGACTGATTCAGGGCCAAGTGAAGTTGAAATTATAGATTATCACAAATGAGGAATAATATGAGCCAACAAAGAAAACCAACAACACCTGGGGAAATTTTAAGTGAAGAATTTTTAGTTCCACTTAAAATGACACAGAAACAATTGGCTGACCATATCGACTGCGATGTGAAAGTCATTAACAGACTTGTTAATGAGCGAACTACAGTAACTGCTGAAATGGCTTTAAAATTAGGTGCTGCCTTGCGAACAACGGCTGATTTCTGGTTAAACGCTCAAAAGGCGGTAGATCTGTATGAAGCGCGTAAGAGTCTTGGTGGACTTCCAAAGCCAATCAAAAAGGCAAGTTAATTAAACTTGGACCAACACTAAATTCTAAACTCTTCCCACCCACCCGGCCATTTTTTTCTAATGATTTTAATTTAAACAATGGCTTAATTTGGTATGGCAATCCCAGGCACTAATATTTCAAAGTCTGCAGTTATGAAAGAAGTGTAGCGTTTTGGCACATTTGTTCAGGGTTGTTCAAGCCAAATTTGGCCTGAGCAAATTGTATTAAAAAGCAAGTGAGTTACAGAACAAAATTCTTGCCTAGTCACCAAGTCCGCGATGGTATTTGCGCCAGTT
>JANPNP010000004.1:0-3405 GCA_031427535.1 Bdellovibrionales bacterium
ATCAATTTAAGATCGACCACTTCATCCCACTTAGCATTGGTGGCAGCAATTCGATTACTAATCTTTGGCCACAACACCACTCAGTTTACGAAATCACGGATCCGGTAGAGCACTTGTTAGGTCAAAAAATTGCTGAAGCAAAAGTAAAGCAAGCAGAAGCCATCAAACTAATTCGTGATGTGAAGATGAATCTATCGAAGGCCCCTGAAGTTATCCGGTATTTACAGGGACTGTAATTTCACTAAATTATAACGTTGGGCCCAACAGTCAAATTCAGAAAGTATGCACGACTTATTTAAGCAAACATCTTCTACCCCTCTCTGTAACTGTGCACCCTATATGCTGCAAAGTTTCAGAGTATGCATAAATGGGTTTAAACAATTCGTGGGTAATTTTTTAAACAACTATCTTTGAGTGCTGTTGAAGGCCAAGACCAAACTTGGAAAGTTGAACGTTCCTGAGCTAGCCTGCAAATATTTTTAACGACCCAATTTTCTTACGAAATTCTTTTTATAATATGAAAGCCGAATCGGGAACGAATCGGCTTTTTTGTTATTTCAGCAGGCTTTAACAACAGTGCAGCCTCCTCGAAATCGGCATCAGTTTTACCAAGAGCAATCACACCTAAATCACCACCACTTGCTGCTGACGAGCACGAGGAAAATTTCTTCGCAAGGTCTGCAAATAACTTTCCTTCGGCTAATTTTTTTAGAAGATCCTCGGCTTCATATTTCTGCGAAACCAAGATGTGATGCACATGATAAGACTTCACTTTAACCGGGGTGCCTTTGCCATGCAGACCTCGTATTCAAAGACAAGTTTATCCATAATCCCTTGGCAGGACAGAACTTCGTTAATAAGACCTACGCTTTGCCCTGCACTCCAGACAGTTTTCCAACTGGGGCCGGTTGCGGCGTCCTCTAAAGATTTTGAACCCAGAAAATGAATCAGTGGAACGATGTATTTTTTTGTTAAAGGCTGATCTTTTAAAACCTGTAAATACCACGGTAATTTTAAACCTAATTTCTGAATGTACGGTGTATTTATCACCGAGGCCGCTGTTCCCGAAAGCCTGGTCGTAAGAACGATATCTTCTGGAGAACTGCTGATAATGGCATTCTTGTAATTAGCGTCTACCAGGGCCTCTGTACAAGCAATGAACCGTGTTCCGATAGATACGGCGTCCGCTCCAAGCGTTAGCATTGACGCCATTGTAGCGCCATCGGCCACACCTCCAGCAGCAATTACCGGAATTGAAAGTTGTTGTTTAAGCCAGCTAACTAAAACCAGCGGCGAAATTGGACCCGCGTGACCACCAGCTCCGGTGCTGACTGCGATCACGCCGTCGGCCCCTAAGTCTTGAACTTTTTTTGCGTGCTCAAGATTAATCACATCACAGATAACTTTGGCGCCATTTTTGTGCGCGTCTTTGATGACGTCTTTGGGTGACCCTAACGAAGTTATAAATAATTCGACGCCTTCATTTAAAGCTAGCTTTAAATCACCTTGGGCCCGTACGTTACTTTTGTTAACAATAATATTCACGCCGATTGGTTTTTTCGTCCTAGCTTTGATTTGCTTTAAAGCTTCAAGATATTTTTCGGACGGGCGGTAGTTAAGGCTTGGAAAAGTTCCGATTCCCCCTGCTTCGCTAATGGCAACAACCATATCGACATTAGATACCAAAAACATAGGTGCCCCGATGATAGGGTACTGAATGTTAAGCATTTTAGTAAACGCAGTCTCGATCTTTTGCATGAATTCAGTTTGCGCTTAAATTAAAGACTAGGCTAGAATTTTTCCATGAGTAAAATAAAAATGTTTAAAGATAATCTGTTTCTGTCTTTGTATGCCTGGACTAAAATTCCCCTGATTGGTTTTTGTTCTCCGAAAGTGATCGAAGCATCTGATAACCGTACAGTTCTTAAAGTTAAGTTAGGTTTTCGCACGAAAAACCATCTGGGCGCGATGTATTTTGGTGCGCTAGCGATAGGCTCGGAATTGTGCATTGCCATGCTGGCTGTCAAAAAAATTAAAGAATCTGGCGAACGCATTGATTTTCTGTTTAAGGACTACAAAGCTGATTTTCTAAAACGCGCCGAAGGTGACGTGCATTTTATCTGTGACGAAGCCCAAGTGGTGGTCGATCAAATCAATGAGGCTAAAAATTCATCAGAGCGCATCAATCGCACCATGACAGCCTACGCTATTGTTCCCTCGGTAAGCGTTACCGAAAAGGTAGCTACTTTTGCCCTGACATTATCGGTGAAACGACGTACGTTAAAATCCTAGTTTTAGTTCCATTAAATTATTAGATTTTTATAAGGGGTTTGTTCATGTCTAAGCGCGATGTTTTTGGTGATGAAGTTAATGTAAAGTCAGCAACAGATTTTGCATCAATGTTTGAAGATTCTGCAAAAAAAGTTGGTGGCCAAGTTAAAAATGGCGATGGGTTCGTTGCGGAAATTTTATCCATTGGAAAAGAAGAGGCTTTCGTTACCACTCCGGTTTCGCGCGATGCCGTTATCTTAAAAGCCGAATTACAAGATGAAAATAAAGAATTAAAACACAAAGTCGGTGACCGCATCGATGTGGTTGTTGTGAACACCAAGGGCGGCGAAATCCGCGTGGTCAAAAAAGGTTCGCGTAAAGCTAGCTCTGATATGGATTCCTTAGAAGACGCATTCGATATGGAAATGCCCGTTGAAGGCCGCGTGACGGAAGTTTGTAACGGTGGCTTTCGTGTGAACATCATGGGTAAAACTGCATTTTGTCCCGTAAGCCAAATGGATTACAAAATTACCGATCATCAAAGTTACGTCGAGAAAAAATTTGATTTCATCATTACAAAATATGAACCCAAGGGCCGAAACATTGTGGTGTCTCGTCGTCAGTTGCTAGATTTAAACAAAGCTGAAAAAGAAGGATCATTTTTAGAAAACACCAAACCTGGTGACATCATGCCAGGAAAAATCATGCGTCTTGAAAAGTTCGGCGCCTTTGTTGACATCGGCGACGGCGTTGAAGGCTTAGTTCATATTTCAGAAATTGGCTGGTCACGGCTGCAAGATCCAAGTGAAGCGGTAAGCGTTGGACAAAGTGTTAGTGTCATGGTTTTAAAAGTTGATGATGTGGACGGACGTTTGAAAATCTCTTTATCAATTAAACAAGCAGGCGGTGAAGGTGACCCCTGGATGAAAGTTCCACAGAACTTTCCAGTCGGCACCATCGTCAAAGGCACGGTCGAGAAAAAAGAACTTTTCGGTTTATTTATAAATATTGCGCCCGGGATAACCGGCTTACTGCCGAAATCAAAATACCGCGATTCAGTTGATTTTCAAACTCTTGAGATGAAGAAAAAAGGTGAAATCATTTCTGTGCAAATTGATGAAATTTTGTTTGAAC
>JANPNP010000005.1:0-2950 GCA_031427535.1 Bdellovibrionales bacterium
CGGCGCGCGCTGCGTGTAGCGTGTAAAAGCCTCAATAGGGCATCGGCCGGTTCCGATGGAGTAAATTCTCTCTTTGACCCCGGGTTTTGCGTTCTCAGTTCTGCTACCGTAGTTAGTGCAATTAGTGTCGCTATAAAAAATTGTTTCATTTTTTCTCCTGTTGTTAATGTTCGTTTATTTCGTCTTGTTCTAAGTCCTGATGCACATGAGAATGGTCATCTTTATTTAATGGAAACGCATCTGGATCCGAAGTGTGCCAGTAGCCATGAAATTGCATGAAGAATAAAAATATACCGCCGGCTATTAATCCCACGTTTGCAGCATAAGAAAACTTTACGAAA
This sequence comes from Bdellovibrionales bacterium, assembly GCA_031427535.1. GTDB lineage: Bacteria > Bdellovibrionota > Bdellovibrionia > Bdellovibrionales > Bdellovibrionaceae > Pseudobdellovibrio. The sequence continues at coordinate 342 of JANPNP010000005.1, forward strand.
GCCGCAGCCTTTCGCCATCCAGTTAGAAATATAAGCATCACGGATAACGCAACAATTTGGCCCACTTCAACACCAACGTTAAAAGACAAAATGCGCAGTAACATCGCCACAGGATCATCACCCAAAGGCAGCTGCTGCAGTCTAGTCGACAAACCAAATCCGTGAATTAAGCCGAAAATAAATACCATACGTAATAACGTAGGTGGTTCCCAATCGAAATATTTTTTGAACCCATTAATATTTTCGAACCCTTTATATATAACACTTAAAGCAATTACGGCGTCGATCAGGTAATAGTTAGCCGTAATCTTAAAATAGGTAGCAAAAATTAAAGTGATACAGTGGCCAAGAGTAAACACGCTGATAAATTTAACAATATCTTTGACTGTAGTCAGAAAAAAGATCACGCCAAAAATAAAAAGCAGATGATCGTAACCAGTCAGCATATGTGTAGCACCCAACCAAATGTATCGCAAATATCCGCCATCTAACATGGCCCTTTTATCTGCTTCAGAAATGCCATGCGCTAACGTGACAAGTGGTAAAGAGATTATCAGAAGTGAGCTGAAAATTTGATAAGCACGAGCCATAAATTTTTTCATAAGTATTTGGTAATTTCCTTAAATTCATTTAGCGTTATTTTTTGTGTTTTTGAATCGGAATCGATCAGCGAATCATCTAAACAATGATCGATATGGTCTTTAATTAATTCAGTCTTTGCATTGCCGATGGCATTGTGCACGCCATGTAATTGCTGTGCTACATGTACACAACTTTCACCTTCTTGTAGCATCGCAATTACTTTTTTTAAGTGACCTTCAGCACGTTTTAATCTGTTAATTAATGCTGCGTGAGTACTGTGGACATGCTTTTTCATAAGCTGAATGTATCCCCCAGGGGGGGATATGACAAGTGGTTTTTTTTAAAGGTTAAAGCGGGTAATAGAAGATTATTCTAAAAACGCGCTAATCTCTTTCGTAACTACATCCGGATCGGTAATCAAATTATTGTGTCCACCAGGTAGCCGCACAAGTTTTATATTCTTATGCTGTGGTAGTTTTTCTAGCGCACTGTCTTTAGTGTACTCATCTTTATCACTTGCTAAAATTAGAACTGAAATGTCATTAACCTTGCTAAGCAGTTGATAAAAATTTTGGTTCATTAGAACATGAGTCAGTGAGCCATGGTACGAAGCATAGGTATGTTGCCCGGCGGCCCTTGCCATAGCTTTTGGTAATTCAGGTTCGGCTAAGCGTAGGAACGGGTAACTAATTGACGGAAAAAGCTCGTGTACATGACACACTAACTTTCCCCAGGTTTCATTAAAAGTCATTGCTACCATAAACTTAGACGAAGATTCTGCAATGGCCGCTTGCAATCGTTCTTTGCTAGTCACCATCGGTGCATTGATCAGAACTAGTTTTTTAATTTGCTGCGGGTGCGCGATGGCGTAATTTAGCGCTAAAAACGTACCCATGGAATGGGCTACAATTATTTCGGGCGTGCTACTCTCACTTTTTAAAGCCTCTTCAATTTTAAAAAGATGCTGCTGAACCGTGTAATCAGTTTTAGGTTTCGGTGAATCGCCAAAACCAAGTAGATCAACTAAGACTAACTTATTTTGTTTCGCCAAAGTTGGAGTAATGCCATCCCATGCGCTATTCGACGCTAATAACCCATGAAGCAAAAGAATATCTTTTGCTCCGGCGCCTTCGGTTCGATAAAATAAGGGGGCTGCATAATTCATATTTATTTTTCCGCACGCGCTGGCTAAAAATAACCAGAATCCATATTTAAACATCGATTTCATTTTAAACCTTTTTTAAACGTAAAACGGTCTCGGTGGCTGCAAAGCCGCCGATGTATCCGCCAAGAAGCCATACGGCGCCAATGCTCACAGCGAATTCTGCGCCGAACGATAAGAATATTCCTAACGACATTAGCCCAAGAACTAACGTTTGTAAGTGCGACGTTCGTTTTAATGCATTTGTCTCTTCGATAGTTAGAAAAAAACCTGCGGCCAGCACACTTAAACCCACAAATAAAATTCCGCAGCCAAGCATACAAAAATGGTGGCCACCAACAGTCATCATCCAATCCGCAAGCGAACGTTCGGTATGAAACGGATTAATTCCAAATTGATGACATACAGAAAGTGATAAAAAACCAACTGCCAAATGAATTCCTAAGATCTTTGCAAAAACGGAAGACGCATTGGGATTAAGTAAAGTGCGCATTCGTGCTAGTAGAAGTTGATCTGGGTTTTTAGGAACTGTATCTTCGCTATCAATAAATTGTTGGTATTCTTGAAGCCATTCAGTATCATTTTTGTTTGTCATAATGGGTCCTTGTCTTCCATAAGTTGTTTTAAGCGCTTGATTCCACGACTTATAATTTGCCTAACATTCATGGGGGTTGTCTTTAGGCGCTTGGCAATTTCTTCAAACGTACTTTCATCTACATACCGCATCTGAACCGCTATTTTTTGATTTTCAGGTAATCTATCACTAAGTAACTGGGCGTGCCCTGCAAGATTTAAACTTGGTTCAACTGAAAGCGTGTTCATATCAAAAGAATCGTCAGTTTCTGTTTTTTGTAACTTACGTAGG
>JANPNP010000006.1:0-2161 GCA_031427535.1 Bdellovibrionales bacterium
GTGAAACTGATCACCAATCAATTAAAAAAACTATGTTAGCTTAGGGTTTAAAAATATAGGAAAAGATTTTTATCATGATGATTGTTCATTTTCAGTTGAGTTTCCTGGGTATGAATTAGTAATTGGTGATGAGCCTATGAAGCCTGAGGGGAAAATCAAAAATGGTAACTTCACGTTAAAGCTTCTATCTCCTACGCAATGTGTGATGGACAGACTAGCTGCATTTTATCACTGGAAAGACAGACAAAGCCTTCAGCAAGCTATTATGGTGGCACAGATTCACCCAGTTAAGTTAAAGGCTATTCAGGCTTGGTCTGCAAAAGAGGGAATGAGCGATCGCTATAATATGTTTCTAAAAGCGCTGAGTAAGTAAGCAAGGGTTTAAGGCAATAGGTTTGAACAGCGATTAGATTTAAATAATTAATGTCGCGCACCCTTACCTGGATGGAATTTTAGTGGCCCCAGCGGTTCAAACAGGCTTTATCCTGGTTCTCTTGTATACGGTCTTCTATTAAAATCGATTTCGCATAAAAAACTATTTGGTTGTTATTAATAAGTGCCATCGCTTTTTCAGGCAAACTAAATTTCAAAGTGTTGGCTTTATTGACACACTTTGGCTGAAATGATTGATCAAGTATAAATAATTTAAAACTATTTTTATAAGCGGCATCAATATTCATTTTTGTAATTTCAGCTATTGTCATGGTCTCTTTCTCTATTAAAAATTCAACTTTATATTTTTTTGGTAGGTATAAACCCTTTTGGAAAAAATTTTTTCTATTGATTGCGACTTCACCCTCATCTACAAGTGAAGGATAAGCTTTGCTGAGTTCAGTGTAGCTTTTTTCGAAAAAGAAAAACTCGTCGGTATTGATACTATCAGAAGAGGATTTAATTGCAGACTGACAACAAGTCAAAAACAGGGCTAAAAAAATATTTAAGTAGACGTTCATTTGCACTTCCTTAAGTTATATTTGTTGCCGATTTTTTTGTTAAACCAGAGATAAGCAGTCGAGATTTTTGTCTTTAACTCAGTAGGATTTAAAATGTAAATTTCAAAGTTTGTTGCAAAATCTTCTTCCTGGCTGTGTGAGCTGTCTGGGGTTAAAAACTTTCTGTTTTTTTCTCGGTTGTTTCATGCAGATGGTGACCCAATTCGTGAACTATAATATTTTTTAGTTTTATCGGATCTTCAAAAGCACTTTTATAAATAATTAATTGCCCTTCAAAATAACTAGCTGGCGTACCTATCGAAAAGATATCGCTCGGTCGTTCAATGATAAAGAAGCCCTCAATATTTTTAATAAGGGATGGGTTAAGGCTTGATAAGACTTCATCTAATTGATCAAGTTCCTTTTCGCTAGGTTTATAATTCTTACTTTTACTCCACGGCCATTTGTTAGGTAACGAATGAAATTTTACAAGTTGTCTATTAAACGAACAGCTATCAGTATTTGCTTTTTTGCAAAATGTTTCGCATTCATTATGGCAAGAAAAAGTGCTCATATCAACTTCAGATGTTATGCACTTGGATACGCAGCTTTTATCTTTTGGACTAGTTTTCAAATTTTGAAACCAGCTCAGGCAGGTATCTGCTTGCGCCGGTAGTGAATAAGTTAATAACTTGAATAGTAGAATTGTTAAGTACACAACAAAGTATTCATCGCTTTTATGTCGTTTTCAAGTCACTTGTTTCACGTTATTAAATTACTGCAGTGTTAACCGCTCTTAACTTGTCACGCTACGGCGACCCCGCCATTTTTTTATGTGACCATGCAAAAACAATAAAACAGAAGGTATTTAATATTCGGCAATCCGGCTACGATCTCGTACTGAACGAGTTAGTGGGATATTCTGACTACATACATTTAATTGCCTGCATGAAAGTCAAAAAATAAGGATTAAATTAACAGATCTTTATCCCACCAGCATGCGTTTCTTAAAACCGAATTGATTTTGTTGTGCCGTTGTAAAGCTTTACTTGCGCCATACGGGTTTTCCAATCGACTTTTAAGTCTTTCGCGAATGCATTCAGGGAGGCCCAGTTTCCACCGAAAACCGGGGTTTTTAATTCAGCGACTAGAGATTCTGGGTCTGCCCCGAGTAGTTCTTTTAACGTAACACTTTTTATCATCTGAGCGTTTTTGAAAACAACCATTGT
>JANPNP010000007.1:0-1744 GCA_031427535.1 Bdellovibrionales bacterium
CGGTGATAACCCAACATCGCCCGCAATCAACTTATCATTAGCGGCCTCTTTAGATGAATCAAGTGCAGTAAAAATTTTATTTCCTTTTTTCACTGCCTGCATATAGCCCTCGAGTGTTAATGAAAACACAGCGGGTGCCGTTAGTAAGACCAATCCTGCAGTTAGTAAGTTAAACCATTTCATAGAAGCGCTCCTTCAATAAAAATTTTAGAAATTTGAGATTTTAAATTGTCAGCATTGTTCGTGAACTCTTTAAGGTTTTGCAGCAGCGGCGTTGGACACTTTTGCAATTCGAAAAAGCCCCAGGTCCCTTCGGACAACATAATGAAGTACAAAGTAGGATTAATTTCCGATCGAACTATTTTGGCCGCCTGTGCCTGTTGAAACATATGAATAAAGTTTTTCACAAGCGGATAAAAAATTTCTTCGTGAATTTCTTTAGAGTGCTTAAGGCAGGTTAATTTTTCGCGTGCAAAAATTTGTGAAACCTCAGGATATTTCATTTGAAAAAAAATGAGTGATTCCACCAAAGACTGCATCTCGGACTTGAACAGTTCTTTGGTCATAGCTACATTTTCAAACTGCTTCGTGCGCAACTGAACGTGGTTTTTAATTTCCAGCGCACACTGCCGCATCACCTCACGGTATAAACCCTCTTTACCGCCGAAATGATATGAGATTGCGGAAATATTTGATTTGGATTCTTTTGCAATTTCACGTGTACTGCATTTATCAAGGCCAAGCTTCGCAAATAATTTTGCGGCCGCTTGTAGAATGCAAAACTTTGAATCTTGATTTGAATCAGACACCGTGACCTCGAGATATTTAATTTAAGGTGAGAACGACCTTAAGTCATTAGAAATTAAATCAATCGTTTGATTTGTTTCTATACTATTGAAATTGTTAATGAATACTGCTCTGATGTAAAGCGCGGTACTTGTTATTTGAGCGCACGTAAGCCAAATTTCAGGGAAAGGGACAATTACCGTCAGCATCTTTGCGAAATCGAAGAAAATTTTCATGAAGGAGCATTAAACTTCGATAATACGCTCACGACACTTGGGTTTTTATTGGAAAATAATTTTTGTTGTACGTAAGGTTCAGCCAAGTACATGGGGGAATTATGAAACAAATTATACGTGTTATGATTTTAGTTCTTGGGTTAACCGCTTTAACTGCAACAATAGCTGAGGCCAACGAAACCCCAGAAACAATTGCGAAAGACCACGTCCGCATCGAATCTGCGCAAAGCGTTGGTCTTAATAGTATCGGGTTAAAGGTCATCCAAGAATTAGCAGCAGCCATACCTACAGTAAAATCTTACTTCTTATTAAGCTGGAAAAATTTGGGTCGAAAAGACGAGCTAGTTGTTGATTCTTACAACCGTATTCATCATTTTGGTCGTTGGGTGAATGATAAACGTGATCAGGGTTGTCAGAATACTCGTGCTAAAGTTTTAGTTCGCGATTCAAAAGTACCTGTTGTTTTTAAATCAAATAGCGAATGCACGGTTGAAAGCGGTCAGTGGAATGACCCGTACACAAAAACCGTTTTAACCGACGCCGTTTCGGAAGTTCAAGTGGATCACTTAGTCCCATTAAAAAATGCTTACATCTCAGGAGCGCATGCGTGGGACTATCAAACGCGCTGTTTATACGCCAATTATTTAGGATCTAATTACCACTTAAAACCCATTGATGCGCCCGAGAACATGAAGAAAAGCGATGGAACACCTGCTCGCTAC
>JANPNP010000008.1:0-3845 GCA_031427535.1 Bdellovibrionales bacterium
CCCGATTCAATCAAAATCTCCATCAGCACTTGATATTCTGGAAAATGCGATAACGAGCGAGCCACTTTTTTTAATGTGCTTGGCAAATATTTAAGATAGCGCTTATCTTGCCTGGTATTCATAAAGCTAGCAAAACTTCCACATGCTTTAAGACAGCGTTGCACAGATTGCAGTTCATACACCGTGTTGAATTTTTCCAAACTAAAATTCTTCGATTTCTTCAAATTAGAATTCTCAAAATAGTAATTCATCAGCGAATGGGAATAATCATCACTTAATTCAACGTAAGAGTCTTTAAACAAACTAACTAAATCATATTGAACAGGGCCCAAGCGCGCATCTTGAAAATCGATAACGTATACTTGACCAAGCTTAATCATAATATTTCTAGAATGGTAATCACGATGACAAATAACTTTGGGTTCTTGATGAAGGCGTTCGCAAAAATGAGTGAATACCTTGTTCAAAGCGGCAGATTTGCGCTCGTCCATCTTAAAATCTAAAAGTCCTGTAATCAAATGCTCTTTGGCATAATTCATTTCCCACATAAATTTTGCGGTATCGAACATAATTTCTGTCGCTGAGGTCTGATTTTTTAAAATCGTAGCTTTGTCATGTATTTTTATAATTTCGTCGACAGCCTGCTGGTAGAAAGCTTTCGAAAGTTTTTCGTTTGTGTTTTCTAAATATTTTCGCTCTAAAGTTAAGTCGCCTAAATCTTCTTGTAGCAACACACCCAGTTGGCCATTTACCGCAACAATGTTCGGCACGTGGACTGAAGTTAATTTAAAATGCTTTTGCACGCTTAGGAAGGGGTAGTTAGCTTCGTTAAAAGGCTCCCAGAACATTAAGATCCATGTTTTTTCACCAGCAATAATTCGGTAGTATTTTCTGGCAGACGCGTCGCCAGCTAATTGGTAAATAGAAAATTCATCTTTAGACTGAATTTTATCTTGAACCCATTGTTCAATATTTTTCGAGATTGGATTACTAAGATCTGAAACCATTTTCATTACAATATGGTGTCATTGCTTTTTCTAGAATGCAAGCCTAGGCCATGGGCTCGGTGTTTAATTCAAAAAACAAAAGATCAAGGATCTCGTGACTTGTTTGTTGAGCTAATGGCACGCGGTCAATGTCAAAGTAGAAACCCATTAAATCATTCTTTAAGCGTGTGTTCCAGTCCTTAGATTCAAGTGAAGCCAGTGTTAAGCTAGAGCCTACTAAAATTATAGGTGTTGAGTCCAAGTTGTCTTGCGTGATGCGACTTAAAAATAATTCCAATAACTGCAGTTCTGAATTTGTAAGAACTTCGATATCTTCTATAAAAACCGTGGTGTCGCTTAAAGTTAAAAGATCTTCAACGGTAGCGCTTGAGTTAACAATATCATGGAAACGAACAAATAAATTTCGCTGGCTCATTTCATGAATTTTGAAAGCAACCTTGTGGCGGCTTTGTACTGTATGTGACTTTAAATGAATAATTTGCGACAATAGCTTTTTAATCGTAGGTGGCTGGTAAACCTCATAATTATCAAATAGCTGCACCACTTTGTTTTTTTCGCGCTCGTCATTTGTTTTTTGATTAAGCATATTTTCTTCAGTGGTTTTTAAATGAAGAGTATACACTTGGGGTTCGACCAAAAACTTAATAAGATCTACGATCTCGTTTTTTTGATCGTCGCTTAAAAATGATCCCCGGGTAATGATAACGTTTCCTAAGTCATAGTTTTTCAAAGACAAAGGTATGACAAAGTCGTCACCATGCAAGTAAGCTGATTTTTTTTGATCACTTAAAAGTTTAAGCGCGCGAAATTGTAGCGTTTTACCGTACTTTTCTTCGATTATTTTAAATGTCTTCTTCCAAGCTGAATTGTCTAAGATCTCTTTCATTACACACCCCACAGCGTTAAATCGTGCTCACCCGCAACCAACAGAATACAAACACTGTGCCGAGAATGGACTAGCCAACGTGTGCGCGCAAATTGTAATTTCAGAGATGAATTGTTTCGGTAAGATGTTGATTTGAAACAGCATTTAGGATTGCACAATCTACCTGACAATAAAGTAGACGAAAAAAAAGCCCTTAAAACTTAATTTAAGGGCTTAGATCTATTAGTCATTATTGTAAAAACTATCGAGCTAGTTTCCGTTTATCCAGCGCGTACTTTTCCACCTTCATAATCAAACCGGCGCGGCTAATACCAAGTTCTTTCGCTAGTTTAGACTTATTCCAGCCAGTGCGGCGAAGACCTTCTTTGATCATCTCGCGCTCAAGCTCTTCTAGGGCATCTTTCAGCTTTCCGTGTAATCGTGATCCCTGAACTTTCGTTTTTTCACCCAATTCTAAAATCTTAGGGGATAAAATTTCATGTCCAATCTTTTGATCGTCACCCGAAAGAACGCAAAGACGTTCAATTTCATTTTGTAATTCACGAACATTACCTGGCCATGGATAATCATATAGTTTTTCGATCGCACGACCCATTAATGACTTCTTTGGCTTGTGTGAAGATTCCGCAGCCTTTGTTAAAAAGTATTCTACAAGTAACGGAATATCTTCTTTACGTTCACGCAGTGGCGGTACGCGAATATTAATTACATTTAAGCGGTAGTACAAGTCTTCACGAAATGTTCCTTTTTCAACCATTTCACGTAAATTTCTGTTCGTGGCGGCGACGATTCGCACATCAACCTTGCGCATTTCAGTAGAACCAACCGGCGTAAATGTACCCTCTTGTAACACGCGAAGTAACTTCACTTGCATCTGCGGAGACGTATCACCAATTTCATCTAAGAAAAATGTTCCTTTGTCAGCCATTTCAAAAAGACCTTTTTTATCTTTTAAGGCACCTGTGAATGATCCTTTAATATGACCGAATAATTCAGATTCTAATAAGTTATCATTGAAGGCCGAACAGTTTTGAATAACAAAAGCTTTATCTTTACGGTGAGAATTGTAGTGAATTGATTTAGCGATCAATTCTTTTCCAGTTCCATTTTCACCCTGCACCATTACCGTTGAATCCGCAAATTTGATTTTGTCCATCAACGCATATAGCGATTGCATGGGTTTGGATTTACCCATCATGTTGTCGTACTTAAAGCGGTTACCAAGTTCTTTGTTTAATTCGGTAATCTTATTTTCACGACTTGAAATTTCAACATGTAACGTTACGATTTCTTGCGCAACCAGCTCAACTAATTCACAAAAATGCTGACGGCTTGAATCGTCGACATACTGAAATTTACTAACTGCCTTTTCAATTAACTCATTAGTGCAGCCAAAAGCAGCTAAGCGTTCGCGTACTTCAGCAACCCGGGCAGCAATTTGTGCATCTTTGAAAAACCCCATGGCAACAACTGTTCCCACAAAATCGTTTTCGATTATAATTGGAAAAACGCATACATCAAATCCCGCAGCATCCCACTTTTTTATTAGGTAGCGGTTTTGTGACTGCCGTAAATCTTGAATCGAGTTTGCAACCAATTCAGCTAAGCTGTTCTGAGTGCTTTCTTTGTTGACCAAGTAGTTAACCGCAGGATTGGCGTAAGAAATTTTTTCGCCTTCGAAACCTTTTAAGTGGCCGCGCTCGTCAGTGAAGACGATATCTATATTCCACCAGGCGTGTAGAATGTGTTTTAATTTTTTAATCACATGTATATGTTCGAAATCATCCCAATTAATCATTTAAAACCCCTTTAGTCTTTTAATGTCGAATTATTAATCGTCAATAAAGTCGACAGACTTAAGCGTTGTAGAGAAAAAAATGAAAATACTTTGGTCACTACGAGTTAAAGCCTAAGCCAGCGAATAAGCTGGACTTAAGACGTGTAATTTCTAT
>JANPNP010000009.1:0-3738 GCA_031427535.1 Bdellovibrionales bacterium
CGTATGCTTTCGGCACATCGTGCAGTGACACGCGCTTGCCGCGGGTAACTCACCCGTAACTTCAAAATCAACTGCTTTGCAAAGACAACTTCCTTTAGACATAAAATTGGTCTCCATGAGTTCACTTACCACCGCGTTACAATGGAAAAATTGTAACTAATAGTTTTGAACATTTCACTTCAATAATGTTTAATTTTTGGTGATCAATGGCGTTAATTTGAATGCCGCAAACACTGATGATACGATCCACGCCAGCACAAGAATGGGAAATTGTAACATCATTCCCAAACCTGCTGCTGGATTATCACACATGCGCGTGTCTGAAACCATTTCGCCATAAGCTGCGACACACTGAAGTTGACTTGAATATTTGAGAAAATATACGTAAACGCAAACCATTAAAATTAAACTAGCTAAAGAAAACAACGCAGTCCAACGAAGGCCCTGCTTTTTAAATTTTCTAAGCAAAAATTGCGATGAAAACCAAAATCCAATCAGGATAAAAATCGGAAAAAGAATCTCAGACCAAAAATACATATCCATATAATAAGACTAAAGTAATATCTCTTAACGATCAACGTCCCAATTAAAGTAGTCAATCCTAACAACCTTTATCGGAATAATCAAATTTGTTGAAAGGCTGCCAACCATACGTGGGCAACGCCTTCTCCTAAGTTCCAGCGCAAAGATTAAGTTTTTGCTCTGTGGTTAAACTTCCCGATGTATTGTTAATACATTGTACCCGCGCTAACGTTCCCTGATCCGCGCAAAGTCGAACTTTCTGGACGGTGTTCAACCATCCCGGCGCTTCATTTATACATGCAACTGTTTCTTCAGTGCCTGCACTTTTACAAAGATCCAATTTCTGAACTGTGTTCAACCACCCCGGAGCCTCACTAAAGCACTCAGAGGGGTCGCTTGATCCGTCAGTGCACCGGAAAAAACTGAAGTTGCAAAAGATAAAGCTAGAATAGTAGTGGATAGTTGGTGCATAGATAACCCTTGTTAAGGGGTGCATAGTTACACCACGCGGTTCGTGACGCAAGCACAGGACCAGATACAAGCCAATAGCATGAGTCTATAGAATTTCTTCACCAGTCCCTGAAAAAAAGCAGATTTAGCTAAATTCCGGTTCCCTAATTAAATTTTTATGTTACGCCTACACACATGAAAAAAACCACTCCAAAACCAAGTCTGCTGGTTGAATTAACCAACCGTAAAATGGAAGCGCAAAAAGCCGGTGCTACCGCTGCGTCTTTTCGCAAATTCCAGCCCAACAAAAACCGCAATGAAAACAATTCGGCTGTTGGTCCGCACTGGGGCCCGCGTAAAGGAAACTAACCAGACCCCATGGCTTTAGGATCTGGTTAAAAAAGATAAAAATTTATTTAACAGTTACTTGGCCGTGTTCAAGATAAGAAATGCTGCCTGGACCGGTTTCAGCAACTGCAAAATTTAAAATCACTTCAGTTGGCAATTTAACATTACTTAACGTGTAGTGACTTGCGCCCACTTTAGAAAGATCAGCCGAAATAATATTCGCAGTCCAACAATAACATTTAAATTTTCTTGCACTCTAATTCCGCCAATAGTGAAAACGGCTTGAGCAAAAGATGGAAAGCGAACATATAAGTTACATGTCATTTCTTGCGTGTCATTATCGACATGAACGTCAGCGGTGATAGCTGAAGCCATGGCCTTGACGGCTGCAAATTCAAGCCTACGTATTCGACTTTTTTACATTTAGATTTACGTGAGGGTTAAAAGTAAATTTGTAGGTATTACAGCTAGGCTAAATAAAAAAATCTTAAAATGAGACGTCAAACTTTTTGCAAAAACCGGCATTTTTTGTCTGCCATCGGCCTATCTCTAATTACTTGGCCGAATAGCTTCTAAAACAGGAACGTAGCTTGCAAGTTAGTATGACAGGTGAAATATGAAATTAAAACACGGTGTCTATCAATTTTTAATTGTAATTCTTTGTCTTCAGATTTCGACAGCAGCCCGCGGCTCTGAATCGTGTCAGGAACTGTTTCCACATCATGTAATCTCAAGCAATGAAGCCTTTCGTGCAATTAAAAATCTTCCTAAGCAGCAAAAAGCGACCGTCGTTCACGACCTGTTGAAAGATGCATTTTATCCCATGATGGAGCGAATTCGTGACCTAGGACAAAAGATTCCAGCAAAAGAAATTCAGGCCAAGCTTCGCGAATATCAAGCAAGTAATCCAATTAAAGAGGCCAAGTACCAGGTTGACGAAGGGGGCAAGCGCTACCCAATTATGAATATTCAGTCATCTTGGGGCCCACGAAGCCAGGCGTTAATCCAGTATAACACGACCGGTGGAAACAACATGTTTTACAATTGGCAAAATAATTCTGCATTTGCAATGCACGCTAGTAACAAAGCCCTGTATATTGAACCGTCGCAAAACTTAATCAAAGACTATGGTATATTTTTTCAGATGCTTTCGACAATTCCGACCCCGGTCAATGCTTACGGTCAAAACTTTTCGTCCAATCTTCTACGTACAACTCAGATCATGATGGAGCTTGTCGGAAATGATCCTGTCCTTCGTGAAATGGCCAATCAAGCACATACACAAAACTTGGAACTTTTTTCCGAAGAAGTTGGCCGGGTAAAAATGGCCCGTTCAGAAGGTACCGATCCAAAGTTTGCCGCCGTTTCTGGCGCAATGGAAGGAATACTATCTTTACATCAATTTCTATCAAACACGTTAGGTGAAAAAATCCCAGGTGCAGCAACCGGGGCCGAAGCGCTTGATATGATCGTGAAGAATAGCGCGGATCAAAGAACAGGTTTAGTCGCCGAATTCACGTCCCGATTGACGATGGGTTTAAATGCACCGCTCTCTATTTCTGGCTACCATTTTAAATCGGTTTACCAGGTCGAAGCCAATGGCAAACTTAGTTTAACGTCCCAACTTAAAGATGCACTTGCGGTATATGCAAAAAAAGTCGTTGAATCTCCTTCGATGCGCAAAGGACGCTGCCCGATGGCAGGAATGCTGAAGCGATTGAATTTGCCGGTTCCTAAGTTTATGCACTCGAAAATCGAAAGTATAGAAATCTCGCAAGCGCCGGCAATCGTTGAAACAGCTCCGCCTGGCCTGCAACTTTTAGCTGAAACGTATTTACGAATTTTTTCAATTATAAACACTGCGGACGAAGTGAAGTGATTACAAAGATAAAAAAGAAATGAAAGCTTAAATATTTTCACTTTGGCCAACCCGCAAAGATATGATAACCATTGTACAATGTATCTACCCGTTGTCATTTTACTTGCGTTAGTTGCTCTAAATATTTTTGCGACCAGAATATTAATCTACAGCCCGTTAGCTACAAAGAACCAAAAAATTGGCCAATTTATTTTGCTGTGGATTATTCCGCTATTCGCCATTCTCATTCTATTTATTCACTCAAAACAAAGTAATCAGGCCAATAGAAATTTCACCGCAGTCCAAAATGCTGTGGAAGCCAAAAAACATATGGCAAAAATAAATAGTTTCATAAACAATCCTTTGAAATAAAAATTTGAAACCCGTTTTGGCCTCACCAGAAAAATCATAAATCGCTGAACTGAATTCTGTATACTGTTAACTGTATTCTGAATGCTGGGTTGTAAGTAAAAAATGGCGGGCCAGGTCAATTACCTCAGATGGTAGCTGTAAATGTGCTACCCTTTCTTTCTCCCGATGTTTGCCATCGGCACGCCGTA
>JANPNP010000010.1:0-12396 GCA_031427535.1 Bdellovibrionales bacterium
CAACTTATTAGAAAAACGCTGACCGCCCACTAAAAACGGAACTTTATCTGTAGCAACAATATGAGAGTTTCGCATCAGATCGACGCCAATTCCATTAGACCTAGTAAAATGCCTAATGCCTACTGGGTTCACTAGCGGAATAAAAACCATGCGTAAGTTTTCAAGTTGCCCTTGAAAAACAGGATCCCACAAGGACAACTCAAAGTACTTTTCTAAGAGCGACACACACAGTTGGCTTCCGATGCGTTCAAGTCCATGAACGCCGCCCACCAAAATTAAGGTTGAAGCATCCGCTTTCCGACTACCACATGAAATCTTCCAAAGCGGAAATTCCTGATCTTTGTCTGCAATTTTTTGTGACGAATCAAATTGCCAATATTTGCTTGGCAGTGCTTCGAAACGATCGGCTAATTTTTGTATTCTGGTGTTCTCTTCTAACATAGGATTAGAAAAGAATACCAATAGTTTAACGTAACCTGCTAGATATTTTTAAACTTTCTTTCAATTTGCGTCGACAAATTTTCAACGCGCATAACTGTCAGAAAATCGACACAACCCATTTCACTGTCCCAGGCAGGCTCGCCAGTAACTTTAGCACCAAATTTTAAATACGATTTCAACAGCGGGGGAATTAAATTTTTTGCTTCATTCACTTCGTCAGAAGTTAACTCACGAGCGTATTCACTTTGATACTCTTCTAAAAGTGGCACTTTGAAAACATATTGGGGGTACGTTTTAAAGACGGCATCGATTAAATCTACCGATTCGAAATATCTTAAGACCAAAGCCGTTTGTCTAGCATTAACATTCTTAATGCTAGAACAGCCAAATAAAATATCGGCTCTGCAGTTTTTCATATAACTGTAGATTCCGCGCCATAAAAGACTGATAACTATTCCATTTCGGTGATCTTGATGAATACAAGCCCTTCCAAGTTCAACACAATTTTTTCCGCTATAAACAATTTTTTGCAGACTAAATTCAGTCGACGAGTAAAAGTCTTTTGCTAACGAGGAATTATTCATGCGGTAGGTGCCGACGACATCACCAGTTTTTTTGTCTTTTATAATTAAGTGGTCGCAAAGATTGTCAAACTGATCGATATCATAAAGTATTCCATTTTCTTTTCCGGCTGAATCGAAAAAGATCTGATGGCGTAATGAAAATGCAGACTTTAGTTCCGTAGGTGTTGTAGCCGTTTTCAGTTGGTAATTTCCGAATTCTAGCTCAAGCGAAACCTTAGGTATAAATCGATGCATGTCGTAGCTTCTAAACTTTATTTTCTGCTGAAGGTCAGTGATGAAAGAGAGCATTATGGTCCTCCTTAAGTTCAGTTTTAATTTTAAATAATGTCCGTATTAAATAAAATGCAATATCGTAGACCGAGTTCAACTCGTCGGGCGATTTTGCCATTCGGGGGTTAATCTCAACGAAATCCACATTGCTCAGTTTTCCAGAATCACGAACAAGTTCAAAAATTTTCAGAACATCATTCGGGTTTAGGCCATTGAGCACTGGCACACCTGTACACAAACCGTAGTCAGGATCTAGTGAATCAATATCAAAACTAACATGAATTTTTTCATACATTTTATTCTTATCTGAAATAAATTTCAAAATGAAATCCAGTCCAAATTCTTGCACCTGTAGTGCTGTAAAAAATTTAATTTTTCTTTTTTCTAAAAGCCTTACTTCAAACTCATCCACGTCACGTAACCCAATGTAGGTAAGCTGCTCAGGACGCAGCGTCTTCTGCATCCACTGGAGCAGTAAAGGACGTTCGCATTGTTTTTTTAGTAAATAATAGACTGGCATTCCATGAAAATTACCGCTTAGGCTTTCTTCGATGCTATTGGCATCAGCGTGGGCATCAATCCAAATTACGTGGGTGCTAGGATTTTTTCGTAGACTAGCTTCGATCGTTGAAATAGCAATGCTGTGATCACCACCAAAGTTAAGACAGACACCGTTTGCATTTAAACCACTAAGCGACGCATGACAAAGCTCTTCGTACTTTTTCAAATCCAGTCGAAAAAGATCTAGCTCAGAAAAACAATGAATGGCTTCATCTGCAATTGCGGACTTTATTTGTTTTATAACTTCAAAATGCGAATTAGAACTTCGGTTTTCCAAGTAGTTTAAAAATGCAGCTGACGAGTCAGCTAGGCCTTTATGAGATTGCCCCGTTTCAATGTCTGCACCAACAAAGGAAACTTTAGATAACTGCATACAGTTATCTAAAACGGAAAAACTTATGATGTCGAGTCAGGGTTGTGTTAGCAAATGTAACTGCTCACCTGTGCCTAAGGCATGCTATGTCTTAGCTTATTCATGTTCAACTTGTAGTTAGCTTCGGTGCGCTCGCCATTAAAGACTGCGTTACCAGCCACAAGAACATCAGCACCCGCAGCCACGCAGACTTTAGACGTTTCTGCGTTGATGCCGCCATCAACTTCGATTAAGTAGTTTCCGAACTTCTGCGATCGCCAATTTTTTAGTTCGCTGATTTTTGACATTTGCTCGTGCATAAACGACTGACCGCCAAAGCCGGGCTCGACGGTCATAACTAAAACTAAATCCACTAATCCCAAGAACGGCTTGATACGATCCAAATCTGTTTTCGGTCGAAGCGTAACTCCCGCTTTACAGCCCAGTGATTTTATTTTTCTCAAAGCGTCTTCTAATTTGTCAGTGGATTCTACGTGCAAGGTTAAGTAATCAGCTCCGGCTTTAATAAATTCTTCGATGAAGCGCTCTGGTTTTTCAATCATCAAATGAACATCTAACGGAATTTTGCACTTAGGTTTTATTGATTTCACTACCGGCATTCCAATTGTCAGGTTAGGTACAAAATGTCCGTCCATTACATCGACATGAATCCAGTCAGCCCCTGCTTGTGTAACGCGGTCAATTTCAGCGCCTAGATTAGAAAAATCAGCCGACAAAATACTTGGCGCAAGTTTAACTTTATTCAAACAAATCTCCAGTTTTAAAGGGGTGGCTTTTTAAATAATCGCCTATAGAAATTTTTGACTTTGATTCCGGCTGAACTTGTATAAGAGCCAAAATTCCTGAAGCAGTTTGCAGAAATAATTTGTCACCATCAACGGCGACAACCTGACCAGGTTGATATTTCGAGGCACCGGATTCAACCACTTTAGTTTCATGAATCTTTAAACGCTTTCCATGAAGAAGACAGTAGGTGCCGGGCCCCATTGAAAAAGCACGAACCTTATTATGAATTCTTTCAGCCGCATCAGTCCACTGAATTAGGCTTTCCTCTTTTTCGATTTTAGGTGCAAGCGTAACTAAGGCTTCGTCTTGTACAGTTAAACTGCGGCTGCCATGAATATATTCTACTAACTCTGTCTTTAATAATTCGCAGCCCAACAAAGCTAACTGACTATAAAGGTCGGCAGCTGTAGCGTGATTTTCCAATTGAATTCGGCGTTCTCCAATTAAAGGACCGGCATCAAGTTTTTTGACCATCTTTTGCAAACACACGCCAGTAACAGTATCACCGGCTTCAATTGCTCGCTGAATCGGGGCAGCCCCTCGCCACTTCGGAAGAAGACTTCCATGCACATTGACGGCGCCAAATTTAAAAGAATCTAGAAATTCTTGCGACAGAATTTGCCCGAATGCGACAACTACTGCCACATCTGCGTTCCATTTTTTAATTTCTTCAAATATTTCTGGATCTTTGCGCAAATGACTTGGCGTCAGCACCGGGATTTTATTTTCTAAGGCTAAAATTTTTACTGCTGAAGGTGTCAATTGCATCTTACGACCTGCATGCCGATCTGGCTGTGACACCACCCCTACAATTTGAAATTTCGCATCCGATAACAGGTAACTTAGATGTGTGGCTGCAAATTCAGGGGTTCCTAAAAAGCAAACTTTTATCATGCCCGCGAAGGCTCTTTGGATTTGTTCCGTAAACTATTACGCTTTTCTTCAATTTCTTCTTTTGTAGGATAGCCACTTTTCTTAATTTGATTTTTAATGCGATTACTTTTGGTAAAGCTAATGTGGTCAATGAAAAGAGTACCTTCTAGATGATCCATTTCGTGCTGAATGCAAATTGCTAATAAGCCATCAGTCGTAAATCGAAACTCTTTACCATTTACATCGAAAGCTTTGACTTCAATTTTTTCAAAACGCTCGACAGTTTCGAAAAAACTAGGAACGGATAAGCAGCCTTCGTCGAAAGTTATTTTGCCTTCGCCCTTAACAATTTCGGGATTAATCAAAATTAGTGGTTGCTGCACTTTGTTTTCTAAATCTGATTGTTCGTCATAAGTATAGCGACCAGATTTTTCATCTTTTGGACGCGTGTCGACGGCTAACATTCGCTGCAAGCGTCCCACTTGAACTGCAGCCAAGCCAATGCCGCTAGCGTCATACATGGTCTCTAACAGATCATCGGCAAATTTTTTAAGTTCAGGTCCGAACTCGGTGACGGGTTCAGAAACTTCTCTTAAAACAGGATTTGGATAGGTTAAAATCTCAAGCTTAGCCATAACTATTTTTAAGCTATTATCTCTTCAGGCGCAACAAGAAGGTCATTCCTAATGAAAGCATAATGATATTTGGCATCCAGGCGGCGACGATGGGTTTTAAGTGCCCATGCTGACCAATCGTTTGCGCCGAGCTATAAAAAATCCAGTAAACTAAAACCAGTCCTAAGCAAATTCCTATGTTTAACATCATTCCACCACCACGGGTTTTACTGACACAAAACGGCAAAGCTAGCAAACTCATCACCAATCCCGCAAAGGCAAAACTAAACTTAGAATGAAAATCAACTTCATATTTGATGGTGTCTAATCCTGCATCTTTATTTCTTTCGATAAATCGCGAAAGCTCTCTTTGCGTTAATAAATCAGAGGTTTGCCCGGTACTTCGTAAATCTTGAGCCTCTTCGGACATGACAATCGTTTTTTCCAAAAAGCGATCATTTAACGGAAAGCTTGAGCCTTCAGAAAAAACCGTGACGGCCCCATTTTGCAGAACCCACTGGGAACCATTCATCATCACCGAATTTGCGGTTAGCATTTGGATCAGATCCCATTTCTCGTTAAAAAAATATAAGGTCAAACCCTGTGCTTTATCCCCAGAAGCATTCAGCGTTTTAATATTATAAATTGAATTTTTCGAGCGGTACCAGATTCGATTCGTTTTTATGGTTTGAAAGCGCGATGGGTTCTTTTCGATGTCGTTATAATATGTAAAGTTTTTGTTTTTCGAAAAAACAGGCATAAGCTGATCACTTAGATAATAAGAAAATCCGCAGATTAGCAGGATAGATATAAATACCATACGCGAAACCCGAAAAAGACTCATGCCCGAGGCAAATAAAGCGATCAATTCACTTCCGCGGTTCAGTGAAGCGATAGTCATAACCATGCCTACGACACATGCAACCGGCAACATCTTGTAGATAATTTCGGGCGCATAGTACAAATAGTATTTCAGGAAAGTCGCCGACGAAACACCTTGGTATTTTAAAATCGATGACATGGCATCGGTGGCGATAAATAACGATACAAAAATAAGTAAGCCAGCAAAAAACGAAGTCCAAAACAAGGCCAGCAAATAGCGATCGATCCTATTGAACATAGATTAATCATGCCTTGAACTTGACTCGATGGGTATTGTGATATGTACTTAAGTCTATGGCTTTACGCGTCTTACTGGCTGATGAAAGTTCCACCATAAAAAGAGCTATTCAGATGGCCTTGTCCCAGTATGCTGTTGAAGTCAAAAGCGTACAATCAGGCCTAGATGTTTTATCAGTCGCTTTAACTTTTAAACCCGATATTGTTCTGGCCGATGTGCTTCTGACTAAAAAAAATGGTTACGATGTGTGCTCAGAACTAAAAAATAATCCTGCAACTAGCCATGTCCCTATAGTTTTGATGTGGAGCAGTTTTTTGCAAATAGACAGAAGCCAAGTTGAAAAAGTAAAAGCTGATGGCACAATAGAAAAGCCATTTGATACAGAAACTTTGCAAGCCATAATCGAAAAACAGGTCCCCAAGCTTTCACATTTTCCCCTTAAAGGGTTACTGACTCATCCTCCGCTGCCTGATTTCACCGAATCAGAAACGTTCGTTCGGCAAAAAAATTCGGTAAAATCCGAAATACAACCTCTTGTAGTTGAAGAAGTTGATGACGATTTTAGTTTTCAAAAGCCCCGGTCACAATTTCCACAGGATGATTCTAGTCGTCCAAATTTGCCCGAAGTTCGCGATGAATGGAGCACATCCTCGCCTGACGAAATGATCATCGAGACTGAAAATTTCGGAGATTTCGAGGAAGTTACTGTGATCAATGGGAAAAATCATCCCACAACTCCTGATTTGCAAAAGCGAATTCAAGATCAGGTGCACACGTATTTGCAAGATTCGCCAATGACAAAAACTAAAGCAAATGAAACCTATGCCAACACAAAAAGCTTAAGTGCATTTGATGAACAATTGCTAAAAGAAGAAATTAAGCAAATGGCCGAGCGCATCTGCTGGCAAATCATCCCCGACATAACTGAAAAAATCGTTCGCGAAGAGTTAAATAAGTTGCTTCAGGGTCTTGAAAAGAATACTTAGTTACCATGACTACATTAGAACTAATTAAAGCGGCACTTAAGGAAGATATGCCTACGGGCGACGTCACTACCGAATCCCTTGCCGTTAAGCCACGTATGGCCGAAGCCGTTCTAAAAGCCAAAGAAGATTTAGTTTTGTCGGGCGCAACAGCATTTGAACAAACTATTTTATTTATGGAGCCTAGCGCGCGAGTTAAGTGGCACTTTAATGAAGGTGATTTTGTTTTTAAAGGACAAAATCTGTGTTCCATCGAAGGTGACCTAATTCAAATTTTAAAAGGCGAACGCGTTGCTTTAAACTTCTTAGGTCCATTATCTGGCATAGCATCGTTGACTCGCCAATTTGTAAAAGCCGTGCAAGGAACAAAAACCCAAATTCTTGATACTCGAAAAACCACACCGCTATTTCGCGAATTAGAAAAACGCGCTGTTACCCATGGTGGTGGAATTAATCATCGTTTTAATTTGTCGCACGCTGTTTTAATTAAAGACAATCATATTTCGATAATGAATGGTATTACAGCTGCTGTGACCCGACTAAGACAGCACTGCGACCTGCCAATCGAAGTCGAAGCTTCGACCTTAGATCAAGTACGCGAATGTGTGCAGCTTAAAGTAAATCGAATCTTATTAGATAATATGGCCAACGAAATGTTGGCCGAAGCCTTAAAATTAATTCCCAGCGAAATAAAAACAGAGGCCAGTGGCAACATGACTTTAGCTCGCGTCCCATCCGTTGCAGCTTTAGGTGTTGATTACATTTCTGTTGGTGCATTAACCCACTCGGCACCTTGTGCTGATGTCAGTCTACTTTTTGATTGGAACCATTAAAATGGATTCTCCACTTAACGATATTCGTATTGGACATGTTTGTCATGAATGGGCACAGACGCAAAAAATTAAAAGTTTTTATTTTCCAGAAATCGCAAGCACCAACACCAAAGCAAAATCTGAAGCGTTCGCCGACGACACTTTGTCCGAGCACTTAATTCTTTATTTCGCCGATGCGCAGACCGCTGGCCGCGGACGTGGCACAAATACCTGGAGCACAGCAACACCGGGGTCACAGTTGTTATCGACTTGGTCTTTTATGTTGCAAGAGCACGTGCAACCCATCCTATCACCACTTGTTGGCTTAGCCCTTTACAAAGCGGCTCTTACAACGTGGCCATTTTTAAATTTTAATCTTAAAGCTCCGAACGATCTTTATATCGGCACAAAAAAAATCGGTGGACTGTTACTTGAAACTGTTTCTCAAGGCGATGATATTCGACTGTTACTAGGGCTTGGTTTTAACGTGCTGTCTCACCCAAGCGATCTGTCATTAGCCACAAACCTAGTCGCTGAGTTGCCGAAAACTGCACCCCTACTGGCGCAGGACTGGATCACGTTTCTAGAACGTTTTATTTTTGAAGTATCTATTGCGATACAACTTTCGGCCGAACCCATGGATTCAACCGTCTGCACGACATTACTGTTTGCGCTAAACAAACATCCGCACTTAAAAGAAAAGTATACGGCAATTGATGGCGATGGAAGTCTAAGAACAGAAAGCCAAAAGTTAAACTGGTTTGATCTTTAAAAGGAAGTAACTAATGCCTGTGTATACTCCGGAAAAGCCCGATTTTAATGCCAGCTGTCCTGACTTCAGCTTACCCGCGATCGATAGCGGAAAAACATTTTCACTTGCGGACTTTCAAAACGGTAAGCCTTTTTTGGTTATGTTTATTTGTAACCACTGTCCTTATGTCAAAGCTATCGAAGAGCGTTTAATTGCTTTAGGTGCTGATCTTAAAAAAGAAAACATGAACGTTATTGCCATATGTTCTAACGATGAAAATTCCTACCCTGAGGACAACGTAGTAAATTTAAGAAAACGTATGTTAGAAAAGAATTATCCCTTTTTCTACCTTCATGACAAAATGCAAACTGTCGCAAAAACTTTTGGTGCGATCTGCACACCTGACTTTTTCGTCTATGATCATCATGGAAAATTAAGTTATCGCGGTCGCCTGGATGATTCATGGAAGGATCCAGCCCTTGTTACTTCACGCGAACTTTATAATGCTATGCTGGAATTAGCTGCCAAAAAACCAGTTTCAAAACCACAGACTCCATCTGCCGGCTGCTCTATAAAGTGGGTTAAATGATAAAACACACGTTCTACGCACTGGCATTAGGAATTTTAGTATTCTCACTTTATTTATTTCAATATACGGGTGCGTTTAAAAAAGTGACAGTCTCAATAGATCAGCGCGAACAAATGAATGTTATCTACAAGGATTATCAGGGCGCGTACCATAAAATTGTTTCCACCATTGAAGAGGTTGAAACCTGGGCTAAAAAAAATGATTTCAAATGCAGACTAAGTTTTGGTGAATATTTAGATAACCCAAATCAAGTCGAAGAGGGCCGTTTACGAGCACGCGCTGGTTGCGTTGTAGATCCACTAGTACCTGCAGAAATTGCACAGTTTGAAAAACTAAAACTAAACTTACCAACCGGTTTTAAAGCGGACACAATTCATCCCATGAAAGCTGTCGTCGCTATATTTTCTGGCGCCCCTGGCATCGGTCCGTTAAAGGTTTATCCAAAAGCGCAAGAGTTCATTACCGAAGAAAAGTTAGTGGCCCAAGGATCGGTCTTTGAAATTTACGAAGTTTTCGACTCAAAATCGATGCAAACAACATACTTATGGCCTGTCCAATAGAAAGTCATTATGGAATTTTTTGAGGTCATCAACACCCGACGTAGCGTTCGTAAATACACTTCCGATATCGTACCAGATACAGTCATTGAAAAGGCCTTAGCTACCGCTGTTAAGGCTCCGAACTCATCGAACTTGCAAGCTTGGGAATTTTATTGGGTTACATCGCCAGGAAAAAAAACAAAACTTATCGATGCCTGTCTATTTCAAGGGACTGCTAAATCGGCAAGTCATCTTATTGTCGCCGTTTCTAAGTTAGACACCTGGAAACGAAATCGCGACATTTTACTACAGCAAATGGAAAGCGATACTCCGGTCATTAAACTTGTAAAGGATTATTACTTTAAAATTATTCCATTTTTATACACACAAGATCCTTTTGGTATTTTCGGATTTTTCAAATGGGCACTGCTAAACACGCTTGGATTATTTAGACCTATTTTTCGCGGTCCAAACTTTAAAAAAGATTTACAATCGGTTGTAACAAAATCCACGGCTTTGGCTTGCGAAAATTTTATGTTAGCAGTTACGGCGCAAGGTTTCGGAACGTGTCCTATGGAAGGTTTCGATCAGGTACGAGTCAAAAAATTATTAGGTCTTGGAAGAAAGTCCGAAGTGGTTATGGTCATCAGTGTCGGCGCCATAGATCCAGCCGGTATTTACGGACCGCAATACCGAGTTGATCCAAAATTAATAATTTTCAAAGTTTAGTAAAATTTTAAATTTAACTACTTGCAGTTAACAATTTTAAGGGTGGCTGTCACCGGTGATGTGGAAGCCGTACCGCGTCCTGCGCCCACAACAGACGCTGATAAATTGCCAGCAACGATAACATCCGCGCCGCAGCCCGATTCAGAAACTAGGCCAGAAGATTTAACGGTTTCAGAAATCTCTACAGTTTCGTTAACTCCGCTAGCTTGCGCCGAAAGCGGCTGAGATTTTTGGCCGACAATAAAAACTTCAAGATTTGATTTAATATGGACTCCGCGCCCGGCCGACAATTTCACATCATGTTGAACATCAGAAAGTGTCAGTTTTTCATTCGGACCTAATTTAACGGGTAGCCGAAATGCACACGATTTTCGGCTTATAGACGGCGCGATCATTTTAGCAACTTTAACCTGTAAGCCCACGACGTAGTGATCTAATTTATCAGACACAAAACTTTTATTTCCACTGCAACCCTGGCCACTAAAGATAAACTTCCCTATTTGTGCATTACCTATTTCAGCAATCGAAACAACAAGGGAAAATAAAATTACTTTCACTTCTTATCGCCTGACGTAAACATACGTCCTTCAATGACA
Organism: Bdellovibrionales bacterium; assembly: GCA_031427535.1. Lineage (GTDB taxonomy): Bacteria > Bdellovibrionota > Bdellovibrionia > Bdellovibrionales > Bdellovibrionaceae > Pseudobdellovibrio. The sequence goes on from JANPNP010000010.1 coordinate 10,622, forward strand.
TATACTTTTTCTTGTGGATTAAACCAAACTTCTTGGTAATCGATATGATTAGCGGCGCGCTTCACAGAAACTTGTATCGTGGTATTCAAATTCGGACTTGGCATATACACCACAAGTGTTACGCCGTCGTATTTACCAACTTCAACATTTTGATCATCAAACAATTTTCCATCTTTGATAGACCATGACGTTTTATCCAAATGCATCGCAACGATTTCGCAATCAAAAAGGCCTTTTTCAATGGCAATATGACTAGCGCTTTCAGACCAAGTGATCTGCATTGGCGAACACCGAACCCCTTCGCCCTCGCCCTTAAATTTCCAGGTGCCCCACCCGATCCAATCACCCCGATATCCAGCTTGTGCTGCTACTGTAAACAAAACGCTAAATATTAGAATGATCATTTTCATAGGGCCTCCGCCTGATACATAAATTCTAGGTAGCAAACTAGACCTAAGTCAAAACAGAAATTGTTACCCGATGTCGATAGGCTCCTATGAATCTGATTTTTCAAGTTTCTATAGCGCTAATTTCAATTCTTATTAGCCAAACTGCGCAATGCTATGAAGTGGACCAATTTACTCGGCGCAATGAACCCATCCGCGATTCAACCGCTTTAATCGACGCAGAAATTAATAAGCGAATTCGGTACGCAGTAGAATCCACCAATCCCAATACTTTTGAAAAATTGCTCGGAGTTTCCGGCTGTGGGGATAAAGCAAGCGATCACAATGATTCCCGCAGGCGCCTATTTACAAATTTAAGTAGTTATTTATTCACTGAAAATCCAATTGGCCTTGTAGAAGCCTTTGCAGAAAAAAATGACTCTATAGCAAAACGACGCATCCGCGCGGATGAATCCATCTACAAAACGGCAATCGAAAAAAGCATAATTATGAAAGTTTTTGGCATTACTTCAGTGATAGCAGTGAACAAGCAAAAAATTGGTACTGATAAGTTGGGGCATTTTTTAAGTGAAGGTTATAAGTTCTATCGAAATGCGCATACGCACGAAACGGAAGTAGAAAAGACAGACTCTGTTCGAAAACAAAATTTCTCTTCTGAGCTAGGTGAAAATGGTTTAGCCACGACAAACATAAAGTCGTATGCCGATATGGCTGCGAACTACGACGGCACCAGGTTTTGGAACAAGCTTTGTGGGCACCTGAACCAAGACTCTACACCTGCTGAAAAAAATCATTTTGCAAAATACAAATGCCTTCCGCATTCGTATTTGAAATGTGAAAATGGAGTTTGGATTTTTGATCAAAAAGAAAATTTCAGCTTAAAAAATTATGTAACGCCCGCCTGGGATGAAACAATAAACTGCAGCGTGTTCAGCGAAGAAATTGCTGCACTAGTGAAAACTGAAATTTCAAAAATTGTCTATCAGTTTAAGGGAGATCTAAAACGCCCCTGTCCGGCAGAACCCAACGCCTGTAAGGGATTACGCGATTCCTACCCTGGAAAAATTTTTAATAACGTCATACACCCATTATGCAAAGAAGCAGCCGGGCCAAAATTTGATCTTTCAGACACAGCCACTGAGCCATCGCGAACTAAAACAAAAAAACAGAATATCATAAAATAAAAAAGGCCAAGCAAACTGCCTGACCTCATAAAACTTTCTGCAAAAATAACTATTACTTACCGCGAATTAAGTTTAACGCAGAACCTGCACGAAACCACTTCAACTGCTCTTCGTAAAAACCCGTTCAAAAAGCTCTAGAAGATGCGAAACTTTCTAAGTCTGAAATTGATCAGGTAATTTTAGT
>JANPNP010000011.1:0-9232 GCA_031427535.1 Bdellovibrionales bacterium
GGTATATCGGCAAGCCACGTGGGGGGGCATAGCGCATGGACTTCGGGCTTTCCGGCGAACAGCAGATGATCGTGGATACCACGCGCGCCTTTGTGGAGCGGGAGTTGTATCCGCATGAGGCAGAGGTGGAACGCACCGGGCATTTGCCGAGACTGGTTACACCCTTATGACCAATATCGCTATGTACTAAAAGTCCTCGGGAAGCCTAAAAAGACAAGACTTATCATTCCATAAAAATTCTAACTCGCAGGCGCGTAGGGCAATGCCAGGGCCGCGCCACGACTGCGTTGACCCATATAGCACATCGCCTAACAGCGGGGATTGTACGGCGCTAAGTTGTGCGCGAATTTGATGGGTTCGACCAGTAAGTAGATTGATTCTAAGCCAGCTGTGGTCAGAGTTGATTATTTGCTTTTCAATTTCTAATTCGCAAAGTGCCGATTTCTCTTTGAAAAAATCGGTAACAACTTTTGGCGCACGAGCAGAGCTTTCCATGTAGTGAATTAATTTTGTCGGAAGTAAAGTAGTTGTTTGTGCTAAGGCCACGTATTTTTTCTGCACCTGGCGGTTTTGAATTTGTAAATTAAATTTATTTACGAACCTGGCGGATTTTCCATAAACTATAAGGCCTTCAGTTAACGTATCTAGCCTATGAGTGATCATAAGTTTTAGTCCGCGCGCCAGTTCAACTTGATGAAGTGAATTGTCGATACGATTATCAACTGATGCATGACTGGGTATTCCTGCTGGCTTGTTCAAAACTAAAAAGTCCGAATCTTCGAAAACGATCAATTGATTCCACGGGTGATTGGTGTTGTGGCGACGGGGTTTTGTATGCACACGAAATAATTTATTGTTTTGTGCAATAACATCATCTGATTGACGGATGTTATCAATGTAAATGGCACCTAGCTTAAGTAAAAACAAGACCTGGTCTTTTTCAATTTGTAGGGTGTCGCAAACAACTTTCGAGATTAAACCAGACTTTGGGTTGTGAAAATGTTTAACTCCGTATTCAAAACCATGAGATCCAATTTGAGCGCCTACATTTTCAGCCATATAGACAGTTAGCACAGTGTCCCGTTATTCTTCAAGGGCTTAACATTAGAGCCTTTCTTCTTCATGATAATGAAATGAATGTTTCGCTCGTTGATTGCTTAATGAATAGTAAGGACACGCTAACCTGCTTAATTCCCTACGCTTACGAGCCCACTTGGGTTTACACATTTTTAATTGGTATGATGTTTCTGTCTGCTGTTGGATTTCCATTTCCCGAAGAAGCTACGTTAGTTAGCGTAGGCATTCTAGCCTACATGGGCGCGCATCCAGATAAATATCCGCCTCCATTTGAAGGAGCGCCTTTCGTACATGCAAAGACGGCAGCCGTGGTCGCGTTTTTCGCCGTCTTCGGAGCTGATTTTGTTATTTATGGAATCGGCAGGCTATTTGGCCGTCAAGTTTTTGAGTGGAGGCCAATTCGTACCGTGCTATCTGAAGAAAATCGCCAACGTATTGAAGCGTGGACAATTAAGTATGGTGCTTATGCCTGTGGAATTTTTCGATTCACACCGGGAATTCGTTTTCCTGGCCACTTAGCGTGTGGAATGTTGAAGTTTCCGATTTGGAAATTTGCGTTAATCGACGGCATTGCGGCACTGATATCGGTGCCGACCCAAATTTTGCTACTAGCCCATTACGGTGAAACAATTTTAGGTTTTTTAAAGCAGTTCAAAATTGTTGTACTTAGCCTACTGGTTATCGCTACTTTAGTTTTTGTTTACAAAAAATGGGTTAAGCGGCCTGCGATTCCTGAGTAAGATCTTTATTTGTAATTTGAAAACCAAGTTGCAATTTCGACTGTGATTTTGGGCGTAGATTTAAGGCCTCTGGCCAAAATACTTTATCGTAACCTTCGATAAGGCCAAATAGTTCTTCGCGAACTTTGAATAGCATTCCTGATGGTGAGCCTAGCAACCAGTCCATTTGAACGTGGTGTAATGTTTCTTCAAGTGCTGCTGGCGATAGTGAATTTAAAAATGATGGCGGCAGGTTATTAATCAAGCAGCATGCGTTGTGATTGAATTGGTTAAAATACTTTTCTAGCGGCTGAACTAATAATTTTTCTATGCGCACATCTTTGTCTTTATGGCCCACAAACGGCGTAGCTAATTTCTTAAAATGCCAAAATAAAAGCGCATCGTTCGTCGTATAATCTGACTTTGGTAAGTAATCGGATATAGAATCACATTTGACACTGTCAATTGAACTGTCTTCAACATAGGCATTATGATCAATTGCAATGACCGAGCGTAAATGAAAAAGAAACGAATAAAACGCTGTCATTTTAGATTGGAATCGCTCGCTAAAATTTAATGAAAAGTGATACAAAAATGGAGCACCCAAGTGATTTTCAAAATCAGAAACTAAGTCTAGAATTTTTTGTACTTTTGAGAAATCAACAGAATCCTTAAGAAACATCGTATGCCAAAGGTCAGTCATATTTTTCTCAAAATTTTCGACTTGTAAATTTTTTTCGGCGTGTGGTTTCATAATGGACTGCACACGGGGCGCCGATTTACGGTAAAGCTCGGTGTATGGATTTAATGCTTTGTAGGCATTTTCTGCGAATAGTTTTTCACTTGGCTCTACAAATTTAAAGTCACTCATCTGATGAAAGCAAAGTCCAATGATGGCATCGGTGTAATACTTAAATGGTGTTTGCGGTAAAGATTCGGCTTGATTCAGACTCGGCGAGCCCAATTTAATTGCGACCGGTCTTAATATAGCGCCTGTGTCTGTAGAAATCTCAATCCTCATTTTCAACACATCTTTTTTCATCAGCAGTATCTCCTATACATGTGTATTCATCGGGCCAACACGGCAATGTATTGAGTCCAGATTGTCGATGTTTTCGACATGGACATTGGCCTTGTTATTTTAGAATTAATTGCTAAGGTGCACCTATGTTTATTGATTCACACAGCCATTGGTCAGACCCGCGCTGGAATTTAACACCAGAAGAATTAAAAAATAATCTTTCGGAAGCAGTTGCGCAAAATATCTCGTATTTTTTGCAAGGTGGAGTTGATCCCACAGAGTGGGTAAAGCAAAAAAAATTAAAAGAACTTTATCCCGAAAACTTTGGACTTAGCTTCGGGTTGCATCCTTATTTTGTTGCCGCAAATGACGAAGACGCCTGTGATGCGGCACTAGATCTACTAGCGAAAGAATTATCAATAGCCATGGCGCTGGGTGAATGTGGACTAGATTTCAGACCACACATTATGAAAGAGTCGATGACACAGCAAATTGATTTCTTTACCGATCAGTTAGAGCTAGCTAAGGCCTTTAAAAAACCGATGATATTGCATGTGGTGCAAGCCCACGATAAAGCACTACAAATTTTAGATATCTGGGGGCAGCCTGAGCAGGGCGGATTAGTTCATGCTTTTACCGGCAGCTTCGACACGGCAAAAAAGTACATTGATCGCGGATTTCTAATTTCAGTTGGCGGAGCGATCACCTATGAAAAAAATAAAAAACTAAAGGACTGTATCGAGAAAATACCGCTTGAATATCTGTTAATTGAAAGCGATTCGCCAGACCAAGCGCCTGAAGGATGGCAAGGACTAAATAGGTCGACCTCAATTCGAGTTATAGCTGAAAAAATAGCCCGTATCCGTAACTTAAGCGTTCTAGAGGTCCTAGAAATCTCTACGAGCAACTTTAAAAGGCTTTTCAGGATGGCCTAGATCTGATAGTTTTTGACCCCTATGATTAGCCCAACCACCGAGCCGACACAAAAGCCATTTGAAATAAAAGAAGACAACTACACATTACACCGCCGGTTCGACCGGATGGGTCGTCTAGTTGGTGATGACATGATGAAAAAACTTTTCAATTCGCATGTTATGATTATTGGCTTAGGCGGCGTTGGCTCCTGGGCCGCAGAGTCGCTTGCAAGATCTGGAATTGGAAAATTAACCATCATCGATTTTGATGAAATTTGTATTACCAACGCAAATCGCCAATTGCATGCGCTGCAAGGTTTAGTGGGGCAGAAAAAAGCAGTTGTCATGGGTGAGCGTTTAAAGAAAATAAATCCGCAGGCGATCGTGCAAGTCATCACCAAATTTTACAACAAAGATACTTCGGAAGAAATATTAGCCCTAAAGCCTGACTTCATTGTCGATGCGATTGATAATTTAACTGCAAAAACTTTTTTGCTGAACGAATGCAAAACACAAAAAATAAATGTTATCACCAGCGGCGGGGCCTCTGCGAAGATGGATCCCACGATGATTAAAATTAAAGATTTAGCTAACACAGTTATGGACCCACTGGCGCACTCGGTGCGAAAAATTTTACGGCAAGAATATAATTTTCCTCGTAAGGGTGAATTTGGGATAGCATGCGTGTTTTCTGACGAAGTTCCAATGGAGCCCGTTGAACTTAAATATGATTTAGGCCTTGGGTTTAGGTGTGTTTGTCCGCAAGGCGAGATTGATCCACATTCGTGCATGCACCGATCGGTTATTTACGGTAACGCTAGTTTTATCACAGGTGCCTTTGGGTTAGCGGCAGCTTCATGGGTCGTGCGACAAATTACAAATCATCCTAGTGTTTTAAACGCATGAGCTTAATAATTTTCTTTGGCATGGCCTTGATTATTTTCATTGCGGGATTAATAATTCTAGCAATTACATTTTATCATTGGTTTAAAGCTTACAAATTAAATAAATTGAAAAAACAGGAATCACTTATTTCTCAGGAGAGTTTATGAATATTACGAATTTTATCGATCACCATTACCGCCATTTTAATGCAGCGGCCTTAAAAGACGCAGCCGTGGGTTACAAAAACTTAATGAATCAAAACGGCAAAATGTTAGTTACTCTTGCTGGTGCAATGAGTTCTGCAGAACTAGGATTATCTTTGGCTGAAATGATCCGTCAGAATAAAGTGCATGCTATTTCATGCACCGGGGCTAATTTAGAAGAAGATATTTATAACTTAGTGGCGCACGACCATTACGAGCGCATTCCAAATTACCGCGATCTAACACCGCAGGATGAGCAAAAACTACTAGAGCGTCATTTAAACCGCGTAACAGATACGTGCATTCCTGAGGAAGAAGCCATTCGCCGTATCGAAAAAGTAATACTTCAAGAATGGCAAAACGCTGAAAAAGAAGGAGAAAGTTATTTCCCGCATGAATACATGTACAAAATTTTGCTTTCTGGAAAACTGAAAGAGCACTACCAAATTGATCCCAAAAATTCATGGTTGCTTGCAGCCGCAGAAAAGAATTTACCAATTATAGTTCCAGGTTGGGAAGATTCCACGACCGGAAATATTTTTGCCGGGCACATAATCAAGGGCGACATAAAAAGCTCGCGGACTGTAAAATCAGGCATTGATTATATGATTTACTGGGCTGAATGGTATATGGCGACCGCAACAAAAAATAAAGTCGGATTTTTTCAAATCGGTGGCGGCATTGCAGGTGATTTTCCAATTTGTGTGGTTCCAATGTTGTCTCAGGACCTGGGCCACAAGGAAGTTCCGCTATGGAGTTATTTTTGCCAAATTTCAGATTCAACAACTTCGTATGGATCTTACTCGGGCGCTGTGCCGAATGAAAAAATCACGTGGGGTAAATTGGGTATTGATACGCCTAAATTTATTGTTGAAAGCGATGCTTCAATTGTAGCGCCGCTGATGTTTTACTACATCATGGGTATGTAGGCGTGAATACCGCGCCTAAAGTCACCGGGCTGTGGATATATCCTGTGAAATCGTGCCGCGGTATTTCGTTAACTGAAATGCAAATTGGGCCACTGGGCCCCGTGCATGACCGCCAGTGGATGCTGGTTGATGAAAAAAACCAATTTATTACTCGTAGAACTGAACCTAGACTTGCAGAAATCATTACTTCTGTACAGGGGCCGTTTCTACATCTTTATTTAAACTCAAATAAAATTTTAATTAACCATACCGAAGATTGCGAAACTGTTGAAACGGTGACGGTGTGGAAAGATTCATTCTTAGCCGGAATAGAATCAAAGGATATCAACGAAGCGGTCTCTAATTTTTTAGAAAAATCCGTTAAACTTGTACGATATCAAAGGCAAAGTCACAGAAATTTAAATCAAGCGGCGACAGCAGCAGTTAAAGAAATGATGTTTGCTGACTCAAGACCTATACTGCTTACCAATGAAAATTCGCTGTACGATTTGAATACAAGATTAAGCGAACCCTCGCAAATGGACCGCTTTCGCTCAAATATTATTATTAGTGGGTTGGCGCCCTACTGCGAAGACAGAATTAAAAAAGTACAAGTTGGTGATATCATGTTTGAAAATCCCAAACTGTGTGCTCGGTGTCCGATTGTGACCCAAGATGCAGATACTGGTGCTGTAGTTTCTGCGGAAACTTTAACGACACTTGCAAGTTATCGTAAGGTCCAAGGTAACAAGGTGATGTTTGGCGTGAACTTAACCCCAGCTTCAATTGGAACGATTCGCGTAAACGACATCGTGCAAATATCAAACTGATACAAATCATAAGACCTACACCATCTCTCAAATAATTGAAAAAATAACTTTAGCATTTCGATGCAGTCTCCGATATTTCCTATGTTGGGTAGGAGTAACTGAGTTCGACATTCGTATTTCCCTTCTTTGGAAATTCGTTATGTCGGTTTAAATGCGAGATGGCGTAAGCTATACTCGCATTTTGCAATTTTCAGGCTTAGAATTTTAAACGGCGATGACTTCGTTGATTTCTGGGTACAGTTGCTTAAACCGCACCTCGATACCATCTTTCAATGTTGCTTGCGATGATGGACAGCCAGCACAAGCGCCGCGCATGTGAATATATAAATTATTATTTTCGTATTTAGCAAAAACAATATCACCGCCATCAAGTGCGACAACGGGTTTAATTTCAGTCTGCAATGTACGCTTTATTTTTTTTACTATTTCTGAATCCGAATCTGATTCATCATTTGCTGCAACCATGTCAATCATCACAGGTAGGCCGCTTTCGATGTGTTCACTTAGTAAACCCGCAAGTGGTGATGCTAAAACTTCCCACTCGACCCAATCTTGCTTTGTGATTGTCACGAAATCTTCACCTACAAAAACTGAGGACGTCCACGGAAAGCCAAAAACTTTAGCAGCTAGCGGAGATCTTTCTGCAGCTTCTACGTTTGGAAAATCGGCAGAGTGGTCTGTGATCTTTTGACCGAAATTAAATTTCATTGTGGCTGGATTTGGTGTTGCTTCGAATGTAACTTTCATAAGTTTGTTTGTAGCAGGTGTGTTAGGAATGTCAATTTTTACCTTCTCATCACCGACAAAGGCTTGATAACTCTGGGATTTTTGCATAGTTTGAGGTGTTGATTAACAGGAGAATTTATGACCCCAAGAGTGCGTGAAATATTAAGTTGGTACGGAGCTGAAAACATCGGTGTGTTAACGAACTTAGCGCGATTGATGAACACCGGAAAACTTGCCGGTACGGGTAAAATGGTTATTCTTCCAGTTGATCAAGGTTTTGAACACGGCCCCGCACGCAGTTTTGCAAAAAATCCAGATGGTTATGATCCTGCATATCACATGGAATTAGCGATCGAATCTGGTTGCAATGCTTATGCTGCGCCGATTGGCGCCCTGGAAGTTTGTGCGCGCGATTACGCTGGCGAGATTCCATTGATTTTGAAAATAAATAATTCGGATGTGCTATACGGATCGAAATCTCCGATATCGGCATTAACGTCTTCTGTTGATGATGCGTTACGATTAGGGTGTGCAGGTATTGGTTTTACAATTTACCCGGGATCATCTTTTCGTAAACAAATGTACGAAGAAATTGCTCACGCTTCACGCGAAGCCAAAAAAGCAGGTTTACCAGTTATCATGTGGGCGTATGCGCGCGGTGATGGATTAACAAAAGACGGCGAAACTGGAATGGATATTATCGCTTATTCAGCACATATCGCAGCCCAGTTAGGTGCTAATATCATCAAAGTAAAGCCACCATCTGCACACCTAGAACAGGCGGAAGCAAAAAAAGTTTACGAAGCGCAATCCATTAAAATAACGCAAATGTCAGATCGCATTCGCCACGTGGTGCAGTCGTGCTTTAACGGAAAACGTATCGTGATATTTTCAGGTGGCGAAGCCAAAGGTACCCCTGAATTGTTAGAAGAAGTAAGGCAACTAGCACAGGGCGGAGCATTCGGTAGTATAATGGGCCGAAATGCCTTTCAGCGTCCGAAAAAAGAAGCGATTGAATTACTACATGGCGTGATGGAAGCCTTCGCCGGTAAAAAATTATGAGTATCGATCCGAATGACAATCCGATTAAAGCAGAAAAAAGAAAAAAGCTACATGCCCTACGTGAAAAGGGCATAAACCCTTTTCCGTATTCATATGATGTGACTGCAAAAACTGAAGACCTAGTTCGCGATTTTTCATCGCTAAATGCTGGCGATAAAAAGCTGGAAACGAATTTTCGCATTGCCGGTCGGCTGATGACTTTACGAATGATGGGTAAAGCTAGTTTTTTTAATATTCAAGATAATACCGGAAGTCTTCAGTGCTATTTAAAAACTGAAGAGCTAGCCGAGATGGACTGCATTGCTTTTGATCTTATTGATCTGGGTGATATTGTTGGCCTTGAAGGTTACATATTTAAATCTCAAAAAGGCGAACTAAGCCTTTTTGTAAAAAAGTTTCAGATTTTAACGAAAACATTGGAACCACTGCCTGAAAAGTTTCATGGTATTCAGGACGTTGAAATTAAGTACCGTCACAGACATTTAGATCTTATATCAGATCCAGAATCTAAAAAAGTTTTTGTAACGCGCGGAAAAATTATTAAAGCGATTAAAAAGTTTCTAGATGACCGTGGCTTTATGGAAGTAGAAACTCCAGTACTGCAACCCATCTACGGAGGCGCTGCGGCCACGCCATTTACCACGCATCATAAAGCCTTAGATATGAAGCTTTACATGAAGATTTCACCTGAACTTTATTTAAAGCGCCTGATCGTGGGCGGCTTCGATAAAGTTTACGAAATTGGGAAAAATTTTCGTAACGAAGGAATTGATCGTACCCACAACCCAGAATTTACTATGTCATTTAAACGGCGACGTTTTTAAAGCTTTGACAAGTTCTGCGGTTATTGAATGGGAGGGTGAGCCCCACATCCTATCAACCATGAC
>JANPNP010000012.1:0-12898 GCA_031427535.1 Bdellovibrionales bacterium
CAGGTGATGCTACCGGACAAGCGGTCAAAGACAATGTTTCATATGCCGGCGCAGCAGGAAATAGAAACCAAGGACATAAACTATTAAGTGGTCAGACAACCCGACTTGGCCCCGCATTTTTTCCATTTTTATCACGACCAAATTAATTTGTGATAACTTCAGGAATAAAAAAATATGCTTCTATGGTGCTAGCCCTACTTCTTTTAGGAGTGGGGCTAACTCTATCTTTCAACAAATTTCAAACCGAAAAAATTCAGTCACCGTTTCGATATCCTTTTGATGTCTTTGAAGATCAAACTGATAATTACTCGGAAGACATTTCTTTTTGCGAGCAGCGGATCAAGCGCGATCCCGAGGGAGCAACCGATTTGGCTATATTAGCAGAGCTTTACTTAAACCGAGGTAAATCCAGCGGAAATCAAAATGATTTTGAAAAAGCCATCAAACTTGCGAAAAACTCACTAAAGGTCAGAAAAGCCTACAACATCACAGCATCAATAGTGCTTGCAGACATTGCGCAGGCACGCCATAGATTTACTGACGCAATTCTAATGACTAAGCATTTACTGTTACAAAAACCACACGATGAAAATCTACTCCTAATTTTAACACGCGCACAACTAGCTATCGGCGACCTTAGAAATGCCCTTTTGTCGGTCGGTCAACTTATTCAAATAAGTAATTCAGCAACTGCATATGGATTGCGTGCATTAATCCACGAAGGCAGCGGCCGCAATCAAATGGCACAAAGTGATTTTGAAATGGCATTTCGCCATGAAGACCCCGATCGAAAGCAGGAATCAATTTGGTTACGAAATATATTTAGTCGTTTCAATATTTTTAAAAAAAACTTTGAGCTAGCAGAGTTTTTACTGAAAGATGCACTTCGAATTTATCCAAACGATGCTGCAACCTTAGGAAACTTAGGTCTGATGGCTGAAAAGCAAAGACAATTTGCCAAAGCAGAAAAGTACTATGAGCAGGCATTTCAATCGTCAAAACAACTGTCATTCTTGATAGGGAAAGCACGCATAAAAAAGCTAACAAAAAATCCACAAGCAGATCAATTTATAAGCCAGGCAGAAGCTTTACTGCGTGAAGAAATTTTCGACAAAGGAAGTGGTCATCGATCCGAACTTATTGAGTTGTTATTAGACAAAGAACAAGCCAGTGGATACCTCGAAGCTCTTGACCTAGCGAAAGCTGAATTGGCAATTAGGCCAAATGCACAAATCTATTATTTGTTAGCACGTGCATACTACAAAAATGGTCAGCAAGAAAATGCGAAACAATCATTAAAATCCGCTTTGGATACAGGAATCCAAAGCGAAGAAATGCATAAACTAAAACGATTGCTTTAGTTCACTTGCAGCAAACTTTTGTGCAGCGGCAGCTTCATCGACTACTGCGGCCATTCCAAAAAATTCATGTGTCACACCATTATAGTTTTTAAAATTAACCTTCACACCTTGCTCCTTCATGCGGTCAGCAAGTTCCTTTCCTTCCGTCTGTAAGGGATCAATCTGTGCGGTAATAATTGTTGTTTCAGGTAACCCTTTGAAATTTGCAGCAATCAAATTAATACGCGTATCTTTGGCTTCATCCATTGTATTTAAATAGTTTTTCATAAACCAAGACATCATTGGCTTATTCAACGGCTTTGCATCCTTGTTAATTTCGTAAGACTCAGTGTTCATAGCCGAGCTTGCTACCGGATAGACGACTAGCGCATGCACCGGCATTTTTATTTTTCCATCACGGGCCATTATCGCGACATTAAGCGCTAAATTGCCACCAGCACTTTCGCCAGCTACTGCGATTTTGTCAGGATTTCCGCCAAATGATTTTGCGTTATCAACTACCCATTTGTAAGCCGCAAAAGAATCCTCGTGTGCAGCTGGAAATTTATGCTCTGGCGCCAAACGATAGTCGACAGAAACAACGATGGCTTTAGCTTGTTTTGCAATGGCGCGCGCACTGCCATCATAAACGTCCTTACTTCCAATAACCCAGCCGCCACCATGATAAAATACTATGACCGGCATTGGGGTTTTACCTTCCGGGGTATATATTCGCGCAGGAATTTGTCCTTGTGCCCCAGAGATCTGCCTGTCTTCAATCTTCGCAAAGCCCTCTTGCGACTTTTTGTTATCGCGCTTGCTCATCAAAGATTTAACAGCGTCCGCCGGTGTGGGTTGCTGCCTAGCTTCCTCTGCTGTTAGCTCTGCGATAGGTTTTCCGCCCTTTTTCTCAAGTTCAGTAATAACTTTTTTCATTTCGGAATTTGTTTTTGGCGCATCGGCAGCTACCGAAACAGCTGCAAGTGATATCAAGGTCATGGTCGCAATTAGAATTTTCATTTTTCCTCCAGTGAATTTTTGTAAGTTTTGTCTGACTATTCGCTTGCTATTACACTTGTTATGCCACCCCAGCAGTTGGGGAAATTTTTCCCAATGCCACTGCTAAATGGCATTAAATTAGGTCTAGGCAGTCAAATTTATGGTCATCAGTTTGCATTTAGCAAGTTAGGACTTAAACAACTAACAAAGGATCATCAGATGAAAAATTTAAGCATCTTAAAAAATACAGTAAGCAATGCTTACGGAAGAGTTGGCGTTCCTATTCTTTTATACTTTCTTGGAGTTCCCGGAGCATTAGTTATTTTGCTATGGTTATTCTTTTTCCGCGGACGATAATTTCTAAGGTCATAATATTATTAAAGACGGCGCCGGCGCTTTAACTGCTGGCGCAATTTTTCTGATATCTGATCTGCAACGAAAATAATTCCAAGTAGCATTAGCAAAATTATTCCAGCATGATCAAAACGCCGCCATTCTAATGCGTACATCAATTCTTGTCCAATGCCCCCCGCACCTACAATTCCAAGCAAGCTGGCTGCCCTGATATTATACTCAAACATAAAAATAAAATGCGACAGCAGCATCGGTTTTGCTGGCGGAATTAAACTCATTCGCATCGACTGAAATCGCGAAGCTCCTAAGTGGCGTAAACTTTTAAACGCTCTTTGTTCTAAATCCTCAACACCCTCGTAGATCAATTTCCCTAGGTAACCAGCGGTGTAAAGGGCTAAAGAAAAAACTCCGGCCATAGCACCCACGCCAAATGCGGCGACAAATATCAATGCCCATATTAGCGCTGGAATGCTTCGCAGACACATTAAGCCAATTCTGACCGGTTTGTTCACCCAGATAGGTGCAATATCATTAGCTGCAAGCAACGCAAAAGGTAAGGCTGCCATGAACCCAAAAAATGTTCCCAGGGCCGCAATCCGAAACGTAGTAAGCACTGAAGACAGGCTGCTTCGCCACGAAAACTCAGTCCAGATCGCAGCATCAAGTGGAAGAAAGCGACCAAGCAAGGTTAAAATTTGGCCAACTGCTTCAGATGAATCAAATCCAGAATAATTCAAAGTCACTAAACAATACAGTACGATTAAACCAATAACTGCCGGAATAAAGCGAATCCAATTAAAATAAGCACGCACATTAACGATCCGCAGATTTTCGCTTGTCATTACAATCGCGCGATCGAACTCGCTCCATGGCACATGGGGTTCGTGCATACTAACTAAAAATGCAAAACCAAATTCCGCTTGCAGTTTTTTAATCAGGCTAAAAACCTCAAGTGCCGTCTTGGAATCCAAGTGACTAAAACACTCGTCCGCTAACAAGATATTAGGCTTTCGCATCAACGCTCGTGCAACTGCAACCCGCTGACGTTGGCCCCCAGAAAGTTCCGATACAAGTTTTTGCTGGTAATCCTCAAGACCTACTTTTTTTAAAAGAAACAGGGCCTGGGTTCTCTGACTTTCGGAAAATCGCACTGAAAGTGAATTCAGCTCATGCAGTCCACCTGACAATACATTCACCAGAACAGTGCTTTCTTCAATCAAACGCAGATCTTGATAAATCATTGCGGTTGGATTTGAAACTTCAATTTTATTAGCAGGATCTGATAATGATCCCTCAATTAATCTTAAAAGTGTGCTTTTACCCGACCCCGAGGCCCCTTGCAGAACCACCGTTTCCGAAGGCCGCAAAAAAAAATCAAGGACTTCAAACTTTACAGTTTGTGATCCTCGATAAGTAAAAGATAAATTTGCAGCAGCAAAAACGTTTGTCATCACTTAACGAAGTTTTTCGGCTCCAGATTTGTTGCCTTCAGTGCAGCCTTCGTTTTTTCGACATGATTTTTGAATTCGGGCTTTATCAATTCGGCAGACCCATAAACACTGGAAAGAAGCTCTGGCTTCTCTTTTCCAAGATTTAAAAGTGCATCACGAATTTTGGTCCGCAGAGCAGGCGAAAGTGATTTTGATGTTGTAACTAAGTGGGTTGGAACTCCAGGGATTCGTGCTAAAATTCGCAGCTTTGCACGGTTTTCTGCGTTTCCATAAAGATCAGCCTTAGGCCCTTCAAAAACATAGTCACTAAATGCTGCAGCATCCGTCTGCCCGTTTGCAACAGCTAACAATGCTTTGTCGTACCCACCGGCATAAATTACTTCTGAAAAAAACGACTTAAGATCGTCATTCTTTTTTATAATTTTCTTATCAATTAGTTCGGCATAAGGAAACAAAAACCCAGAAGTTGAAGTTTGTGAAGTAAAGGCAATCGACTTACCTTTTAAATCTGCCATGCTTTTTATAGGACTATTTTTCGCCACAACTATCAGCGAGTCATACTCAGTCCGTTCTTTACGGCGTTCCACAACGGCGATCTCAAGATCAGCTTCGTTTGATGCCAAAAGATAAGGAAGTGAATCCATATAGGCGACATGTACTTTTTTCGATATAAGACCCTGTGCCGTTGTTCCATAAGAAGTTGGCACTAAGACCGCAACTTTTTTACCTAATTTCGTCGTTAAATATTCGGCTACAGTTTTTGCCGTGGCTTGAATTTCATCGGGATTTTTTTGTTTTTGAAATGAAAATACCAGCGTTTCTGGGTCTGCAGCAAAAGCTAATAGCGGGAAAACGAAACTTAGTATAAATAAACTTTTCATAAGACCTCCAGCAGTCAATGGTTCATTTATAACTGAATTACAATAAACGGCACTGATTTTTTGAAAATAGTTGAAACTGCAAAGTTAATGAAAATGGTTTCTAATTGAAAGCTCACTGAGAAAATCGTTACGAAGCTAGCTTACCTTCGATAACGTCACTTATAGCCTCACGCAAGAGCTCGAAATCAATAGGCTTAGTCATAAAGTGATTCATGCCAGCCTCAAAACAGCGCTGCTGATCCTCTGGCGAAGCATTCGCTGTAAGCGCAATAATCTTCATGTTTTTTATGGATTCAATGTGGTGTGCCCTGATATTACGTGTAGCCACAAAGCCATCCATTACGGGCATCTGACAATCCATAAGAACCACGTCTATATCGTTTACGGAAGTTAGTTTTTCCACGGCCTTTTCACCATTATCGACAGTAATAAATTTGTGTCCCATACTGGTTAGATATTTTTCAAGGATAAAAGCATTCACACTGTTATCCTCGGCAATTAATACTTTTAAATTTTTGTGGGCACGTGGTCTTGTAACTTGTAATGGCCGATCAAACATTTGCACGGCTTGAACTTTGGGTAACGACACTTCAAACCAGAAGCAAGATCCCTGGCCAAGATGACTTGATACAAAAATATCGCCGCCCATAAGATGAACTAACTTTTTTGAAAGTGAAAGGCCCAAGCCGGTGCCTCCATGTTTTCGCGTCGTAGACGAGTCCGCTTGGACAAAATCCTGAAATAACGAACCTAAAGCATCACTAGAAATTCCAACTCCCTGATCTTGCACACCCAATTTAAATTTTACTTGGTCATCGTCATTTTGAATACTTTCAAAAAATAATGTGATCGTACCGCGTGCCGTAAATTTAATCGCGTTGCTCATTAAATTAAATAGCACTTGCTTTAACTTGTGTATATCTCCAGAAACCCAAACTTTTTCCTTAGAACCTGCCAGCAAAACAGCAAGCCCTTTCTGTTCTGCTAAATGCGAAAGACAATCCAGCACGTCCTGTAGCAACCCATTAATTTCGAAACTAACTGTGTCCAACGTCATTTTACTGCTCTCAATTTTTGCCAAATCAAGAATATCATTTATTAAAATAAGTAACATTTCGGAAGACTTTGATACCGTATGCAAATATTTTTTCTGCTCTTGTGTCAACAGTGTGTCGTTTAAAATTTTAGTCATTCCAATGATACCATTTATCGGAGTTCTAATTTCATGGCTGACATTCGCTATGAATAACGACTTAGCCTTATTCGCGTTTTCTAACTTTTGATAATTATCTTTCAGAACAAGCGACATGGTGTGAAACGATTGAGCTAGCTTGCCAATTTCATCATAACCGAAGTCTCCAGTTTGGATCGATAATTGATGTGGATCGGTCATCTGGGTTAGTAATGTCAGCTTGTCAATTCGCTGACTGATATCTAAAAATATTTTTACGATAACGAAAATAGCAGTAAAAAGAAGTAATGCAAGTAGCATAAAATAATTTCTACGCTCTGTCTTAAGCAGTTCCAATCGAAAATTAAGATCTAGCCCGATAGTCTCTAAATTAGCCAGCCAGAAATTGAAAATGCTCTTCTTTTCCTGCAGCAATATTTTTCGCAAATTTTGAGTGTCGGCACGCGCTCCAACACCATCATCTAAAATTTTCACAAACTGAATTAGCTCTGAACGAACAGATGCAGGTTGTCGGGCCGAGATAATATGCTTCGAATTAATGTTAAGTGCCTTGGCAGAAAGTAAGGAAATTTCATCTAAAACTGATTTAATCAAACCACTTAGCTCGGTCACTCTTTTTAAATCAGTCCCGTTTGAATTTAAATTTATTTGAGTTACAGTAAACAATGTCTCGTACAATTTTGGTAATTTTTCTAAACTGATCTGAACTAAATAGTAACTAAATAAATTTGATTCAAATAGCAATCGTGACTCTAAGCCCAGTTTTTCAAAGCGTCTAACTTTTTGTTGGAACTCAGCTAAACTGAAGCGACTCGTGTTTTGAACTGCAGCCGACAATTGTGAATCAAATACCACGACTTCATTCTTAATAACTTGTAAATTTTGAACCTGTTTTTCAATCGCTTGAATCGCATCTTGCTGCTTTTTTGCAAAATTAAAAATTAGTAAAGCAAGTGGCACGAATAGGACAATCAGAACTATTCGATACTTCGAACTAACTTTTAAAGACTTCACGATGCTTTCTTGCTGACCAATAGCTTTTGGTACAACCGAACTTTTTTTAACTCGACTTCGCTTAACCCAACCATTGTGCAACGGATAACATAGCCATCGCTGGTCTTGGTCGAAGCTTCTATCTTTAATGCGGGGTTCTTAATTTCAAGATCGTGAAATATTTGTGCGTCAGAAAAAAAAGTAAAGCCAACTGGATAGTCTTGATTTGCAGCCAAAGTCAAACTGACTTCGCCGATTGAGATAATACGCGAATAGTTGAAAATTTTTAATTCCGCTTTTGTCGCCTTATCAAGTTCAAATTCAATCCAGTCTTCTTTCTTATGTTGAAGGCCAGCATTTATAATTTTGTTGATCTTAGTTTCAAATATTGTTGGATCGATCGGTTTAACAATATAATCCATTGCTCCCTGTTGCACTGTGTTTCGAACATGGTCAGAAGAACTATTACCTGTTAACATCACAATTGGAATTTTCGCAAACGTGGTATTTCTCTTAATTTTTTTCAAGACATCTAAGCCAGTCATTCCCGGCATGTCGTAATCTAGAACTATCACACTGACGGCTGAACCTTGTAGTGTTTCGATAGCTTTGCTGGGGTTATCTAAAAGAATTGGGTTGTATCCCATTCGCATAATGACGAATTTAGCCATCAGTAAATCATTCTTATTATCATCGATCACAAGAATGTTAATTGGGCTCATGCTGCTTGACCCTGTAACAACTTCAGTTTGCTCAAAGTTAATTGATTTTCATGAAGTATAAGATTAACTAACTCACATATCTCATCTTTACAATTTGGCGTGTCCTTTATCAAATTTTCAAGATCACCACACATCACATTCAGTTTTAACAGCCCTAGCTGCCCGGTGTTAGATTTAAATTTATGCGCAAGCTCGGCCACTTTTGGCAGGTCTGAATTTTGTAAAGCTGCGTTCATTTCAGTGACGATATCAATACTGGTTTTAAAATGTAAATCTAGCATCTGATCTAAAACATCCTCGTTTATATCTTTTCCAATTTGAATAAGCTCATCCACTTTGTTTCTATCAAACGAAAGCAAATGTTCGTATTTTAGTTTAATACCAGATTGAAATTTCTTTTTCGTCATAAGCTCTTATCGGAATTACCTATGGCACATGCAGCATAGAAATCCATATTTTAGCCCATGGGCCAGACGCTTTTTTTATTACTAGGGTGCGGTCCAGTCAATTAGCAGTCAAAATTCAATATCTGCACGACCAAAGTTTTAGTTGGGGTAACTGCAAAGCCTATCATTCGTATCGAACGGGAAGAGTCTTGGATCTATCGTCAGATTAAGTAATCGTTTTAAAAACACGACTCAAGTAATAATCTAACCAGCGATGCCCATGATTTTCTATAGAATAGCGATTGATGTATCCCATATGTCCGCCATGCTTTAAGTAAGTCAGATGAACGTGATCTGGCCACTTGGCAGTTTGATAAGTGGCAAAATCAACAAACGGGTCATCTTCCGCAGTCAGAACAAAGATTGGTGAGGAAATATTTTCAAGATGCAGTAACGACGAACACTGAGTATAGTAATCATGCCGATCTATAAATCCGTTGGCATTAGCAGTGTATAAATCGTCGATGTCTCGTGTTCCGCCAAGTAATGGAAGGCGGACTGCCGTATTGCGTTCAATCAATTTTTTTAACATTAAAAAAAATCGAACATCATAAATTTTCGAAAAGCCTTTTGAAAGTAGGTCGGCGCTGCCTCCCAAATCTAGCGGGGCATTTACCACAATAGAGACATCGGGTGTTAACTTTCCGTACCTTCCTGTCAATAGGTTCAGTAAAATGCTACCACTCATGGAAAATCCTACTGCCACTTGCTTCGAGCCAACAAACTTTTTCCGAGACCAATTTACGACAGCTTCTGCATCATCACCACGCCCCGAATGATAGCTTCGTTTAGCCCGCGCAAGTTCTGATACACTCCGGTGATTAACAAGCACAACATTCCATCCCAATGCTAACGCTATGTTGGCTGCTCTGCGCACGTAATCTGATTGTGAATCGCCACCTAGCCCATGAAAAATACAGAGTGTGATGTCTTGGGTGCCAATATTGTATTCCAGCAATAACTCATCCCCATCAGATAAGGTTACAACTTCTTGCGTAAACAAGGCGTTCAGAGCAGCTGATGGAATCAGGTGCCCTAACAACGTTTGTGAATGGCCCGTCCAAGCTGGAACCATGGGATAAAATGACAAAAGATTTAGTTCGTTTTTTTGCATCGCGTGTTACCAAATCGTAATGCGGTCACTTTCACTTAAATAAAGAGCGTCTGCTTTTTTGCACGAAAATGCTTCATGAAACCCGGGCTGATGCTTCACTTGTTCATTGATGCGTGCGTAACCTAAACTGTGTGGGTCTGTTTTTAGCTGCATCTCTCTAGCTTTTTCGCGCGCAACGTTGCACCACAACCGTGCGTAAGATACGAAAAATTTTTGCTTGTCACCCAAGCTACCTTTACCTTCAGGAAATGCGGCATTGTAAGAAAATGTAAGACCTACTAAATCTGCCACGTTTTCACCTTGAGTAAGTGCCCCATTGTGGCCAATTTTAGTAAACTGATCCAACATCTTTTTACCGCGCTCTTGAAACTTTTTAATATCTTGATCGGTCATCCACTGACGAAGTTTTCCCTGAGCATCAAATTTTGAACCCTCATCATCAATTCCGTGACCAAGCTCGTGACCAATAACAGTACCAACGGCACCTAAATTTTCAATAAGATCACCTTCAGCAACAAAAAATGGAAACTGCAAAATTCCAATTGGCATCACGAATTTATTTTTATCCGGAGAATAATAAGCATTAACCGTCAAAGGACCCATACCCCATGCTTCTTTGTTAACGCCCTCTTTTAATTTCTTAAATGCACGCACATGACCTGCAAGCGCTAATTTTTTACCGTTAGCGTATGGTTGGGTTGGACTTAGCTTTTGCACTGGTTTAAAATCCCACTCGCGATCTGTAATCGGTTTTACCAGCTGAAGCTTTGCAGTTTGTATTTTCTCAAGCGCTCCTTTTTTACTTTCAGACGATAACCACTTGTTTTTCTCGATACCGCTTGCAATTGACTGACGTATTTTAGCAGCTACTGCTTCCATTTTTTCATTTGGAAAATTTGGAAATAGTCGTGGTAACATTTCGATATCTAACTCGCGGTTGAACGAACCCATAACAGACATGGTGCAGCGCTCTTGTCTATCAGACCGCGTAAGTGGTCCACCAAGAAATTTATGGCGAAATGCCCAGCGTTTTTTAAATAATTCCGGATAAGCATCATCCATGTAATCTCTAGCGCTTCGGTAAATATAAATATCTTTAAGTACCGCTAAATTTTCCGCTGTTAATTCTTTTTGTAGAAATTCAAAACTTTCGGGAACAAATTCTCGAAGTAAGGTTTTTTCAGGAACATTAGTACTGAAAAAACTTTCTAACTTAAGACGGTCGGTTTTTTTCAAAAAATCAGCGCGGCTGATTTTTCGTGGTTGGGTGTAGCGCTGGCGAAATTCAGCTGGGAATGGATAAATTGCTTTAAACTTTTTTTCAAATTCAATAATGGCAGCCGCACGCTTAACATGGTCTGCTTTTGATTCTTTTGGATAAAGAGTTTTTAAAAATTCAGCCATTAAATTCTTAAAATCTTCGATCAGTTCAGCATTATCATAGTAACTGTGCTCGGGCAGGCCCATAAGGTTTACATCAAAGGTCATATCGTATATTGAAGAATCATCAATATTTGGCATCATATCGTAGCTGATAACAGACCATTTTTCATTTGTCATATTTCGTAAGTTTAGAGCAATAAAATCGTCGATTGTTTTAACTTTTCCAATTTCTGCAATTAAACCCGCGACCAATTGTTTTTCCTCAACTACCGAGTTTTTTTCGCTCATACAGGCTAAATAATAATCTTTCAGTTGCTGTGACCTCTCGGACAGTTTTTTTTCAGATTTTATTTTCTTAAAGAAATCTTTTTTCTTTTCTAAAATTCGTTCATCAGAGTCGTCAAAGGCAAATGTGTGTGAACTTCGGTCGTCTCGTAGTTTAAAACTCTTTTCCACATTTCCACAGACATACTGGTGAAAGTTTTCACAGGGATTTACTGCCGCATCCAAAGGAAACTCGCGTTTTTCTGGTATAGCCGAACTCATAGCAGGTTTTGCCGGCAAATCCGTAGCTGCATTCGCAGTTACGGGGGACACTGTGGTAAATAAAGACACACAAAACAAAACCAGATTCAAGGACTTAGGAATAGTGTTTTTCATCAAATTCTCCTATATTAATTTATTACCTCCAGATTCTGTCATGAGTCGAGTCATGACGTGAAGCTTTTTTTCCACAGATAGACTTCATCTCGACTTCAAGTCATACTATACAAGAATTCTAATTTTTTTCTTGGAGGATCATGTGTCAACGCCCGCAATTCCTTTTATCGATCTTAAATCCCAATACGCAGCTTTAAAAAATAACATTGATTCTCGGATACAAAAAGTTTTAGACAGTGGCGCCTACATCAACGGACCGGAAGTTACTGAACTGGAACAGAAACTGGCAGCCCACACTGGAAGCAAACATTGTTTAGCTGTTGCAAGTGGAACTGATTCACTTCTGATTCCAATGATGGCTCTTGGTATCAAAGCCGGCGACGAAGTAATTACTACCGCCTTTTCTTTTATTGCGACTGCTGAAACAATCGTACTTGCAGGAGCAAAACCCATCTATGTTGATATTGATAAAAGAACTTTTAACATCGATGTAAAGAAAATTGAAGCTGCCATCACATCAAAAACGAAAGCAATCGTGCCTGTTTCCCTTTATGGCCAGGCAGCCGATTTAGAAGAAATAAACGCAGTTGCAAAAAAACATAATTTATTTGTTATCGAAGATACGGCGCAATCTTACGGCGCAGGCTATAAAAATGTGAAAAGTGGCTCACTTACAACTGCCGCTGGTACATCATTCTATCCCTCTAAACCGCTGGGTTGCTACGGCGATGGCGGAGCCATATTTACTAACGATGATAAGCTTCAGGTTATCATGAAAGAAATCCGCGAGCATGGTTCGGAAAAACGCTATTTCCACACGCGCCTTGGCATCAATGGAAGATTAGATACGATTCAGTGCGCAATTTTATTGGCCAAATTAGAACGTTACGACTGGGAAGTTGAACACAGAAATCATATCGCTGCAAAATTCAGTCAAGCCTTTGTTGGTTTAGATCAGTTGGATCCACAGTTTTCTACACCATTTGTGAAAGATGGAAATCGCAGTGTGTGGGCACAGTACACGCTGACTCTTACCCACCGGGAAAAGTTTCAGAAAAAGATGCAGGAACTTGGCGTACCAACAACAATCCATTATCCAATGACTATGCCGGATCAGCCTTGGTACAAAGAAAACACACCCGTGACATTTGACATCACGCACTCGCGCTGGGCTGCAAGTCATGTAATCAGTTTGCCGATGTTTCCGGATATGACCGAACAGCAGCTAAAAATTATTGTAGATGCCGTCAAAAAATCAGTCGAATTTTCAATGAAATAGCGCTAGGCTCGGGCCTATGACAGAGTTTAATGCCTTAGCCAAAACAGTTTCTATGAATTCCCCAACTGGCACGATCACTTGGGG
>JANPNP010000013.1:0-12104 GCA_031427535.1 Bdellovibrionales bacterium
GGCGGACAGCACGTAAATAAAACAGATTCAGCCGTACGAATGCGCCATAAACCATCCGGCGTTGTTGTCGCCTGCCAAACGCAGCGCTCACAAATACAAAATCGCGAAAAAGCAATGAAGATGCTAAAGGCTGCGTTGTATGAAAAAGAAATTGAAAAAAGAAATCGCGAAAAAGACGAATTGAATTCGCAAAAGAAAGCCAACGAGTGGGGTTCGCAGATTAGATCCTATGTTATGCACCCGTACCAAATGGTGAAAGACCACAGAACGGGTCATGTCACAAATCAAGTGCACAACGTTATGGATGGTGATGTTGATACGTTTATCATGTCGTATTTGAAAGCGCAGTTAAATGGAACCTTGGGCCAAGTTTCTGATGCGGATATTGAATGAGTCGTTTTAAACTGAGCGCGCAGTTTAAATTTAAAGTGTGGATGGCCTACCGGCTGTTGTTTTCAAAAAGTTTTTTGCAGCGCGGATCAGCGCCATTGGCATTTTTAGGATTGGTTTTGGGTGTGGCGGCATTAGTTGCAGCTATGGCTGTTATGAGCGGTTTCGAAGAAACTTTGAAAAGTGCTTTAACCGACGTGACAGCGCACGTGCAAGTTGTGCGTCGTGGAAAGCTAGTTGATGATTGGCCGCAGTTTTCAAAAAAATTAAAAACGATCGAACCCAGTATTGAGTCAATGATGCGTTTTGCATACGCTGAAGCGGTTCTTGCAAATAAAGGTCAAGTTTCAGGAATTTTGTTTCAAGGTGTCGACGGGCCTGAGATGAAAAATGTACTACGACTTGATAATCGCGTTCGGCAGGGAACTTTGGAAATAGACAAAGACCGCGTGCTGATCGGAATGGGTTTAGCAAAACGCTTTCAGTTAAATTTAAATGACAGCATGTACGTGGTCGTACCACTATCAACACCATTTGAAAAATCAGGTTTTCGCCGGCAAGCAAAGCCATTTATTGTTTCAGGCATTTTAGACTTTGGTAAAAATGACTGGAATGAACGACTGGTTATTGGTGATTTAAAAGCACTACAGGATTTAACCGAAATAGGTAACCGCTATACGGGCGCCTTTGTAAAACTAAAAAATCGCGATCAGTCGCAGAACGTATCGGCCCAAATTGCGCAAACCCTGGGGCCGTCGTTTGCAATTAGTGATTGGTATGATGTAAATCGCAATCTTTTTGAAGCCGTGCGAATTGAACGCATTATTATATTCTTTGTCGTTTTTGTCATTGTGGTCGTTGCGGCATTTAATATTTCAAGCACACTGTATGTATTTATTCGTCAGCGGTATTCAGATATCGCGATCTTAAAAACTTTGGGGTTAAGTACGTCCGATGTGCGAAATATTTTTGTAGGTCAAGGGGTCTTGGTCGGTATCATCGGCACCGCGGCTGGCTACCTGCTGGGGCTACTGTTGTGTGCAGGATTTATGATTTTACAGAACAGTTTTAGTCTTATCTCAGGAGCCGTTTACAAAATAGACCAAATTGAAGTGCATTTACGTTTCATTGATTTGCTAACTATTGGCATGGCTACAACTGCGCTTTGTTTTTTAGCGACTTTAACTCCTGCAATTATAGGCAGTCGTTTAGAAGTTGTCGAGGGGTTAAAGAATGGATAGTTCTCAAAGTGGTGGTTTTTTACTAGAAGCTCGAGACATCTTCAAAAGTTATCCTACGGGGTCTTCTGAGCTGCTAGTATTAAAAGGAATCTCTTTGCAAATTCAGAAAAAAGAAGCCGTGTGTTTGCTTGGATCTTCTGGTTCTGGCAAGTCGACTTTGTTGCAAATTTTAGGAACGCTGGACCGGCCAACCTCGGGAGATATTTTTTTTCGCGGCGAAAATATGGCTCAACTTTCAGAAGATGATTTAGCGATTTTTCGCAATCAGAAAATGGGCTTTGTATTTCAGTTTCATCACTTGATCCAAGAATTTTCAGCGCTAGAAAATATTATGCTGCCCGCGCTTATAGCAGGCGATAAAAGAAGCGACGTTGCTGAGAAAGCCAACGAATGGTTAAAATTTATGGGACTTTCCGATCGTGCCGAGCATTACCCCAGCCAATTAAGCGGCGGCGAGTTACAGCGTGTAGCTATTGCACGCGCCTTAATCAAAGATCCGGAAATACTGTTCGCTGACGAACCCACAGGTAACCTGGATTCGGAAAATTCGCTTAAAATTCAGCAGTTGTTTTTTGAGCTGCGACAAAAACTGGGACTGACCATCGTTGTAGTCACACATGACTTGCAATTTGCTGCTTTATTTCCTCGTGTCTTTAAAGTCAAAGATGGACGTTTTGCGCAATAGTTCTTGAACCGTCTTTGACAAGCCAAGTAAGTCTGGCTAGCCTTCCTAGGTGTATAATAAGTTATTAAAAGAATTAGGGATTTTATTGTTTTTGGCGTTCATGTTTGTTTCATTAACAAGCCAAGATGTCAGTGCACAAAGAACAAAGAAAAAAAACCCCGCAACTTCTGCAGTAAAAAAATCAGCTGCAGTAAAAATACTTTCGATAACTGTACAAGGACAACGAAAAATTGAAAAAGAAGCTATTCTTGCTAAACTTGCATCGCAAGTGGGTGGTAATTTTTCCGAGCAGCAAGTTACGGCAGATATACAAGCCCTTTATAAGATGGGCTACTTCGTACAAATCCAGGCCACCAAAGAAGTCACTTCAGGTGGACTAAACTTAGAATACACAGTTGTTGAAAAACCTACAATTTCAGAAGTTATTTTTGAAGGAAATGCCGATCTTAAAGCAGAAGACCTTGAAAAAGAAACCGCGCTTAAAAATTACGAGATTTTAAATACCACAAAAATTAAAGAAGCCGTCGTCAAGCTAGAAAAGCACTACGAAGACAAAGGTTTTTACCTGGTTAAGATCGAGCCCATCATCGAAGACGTAAAAAAAGATGAAACAGTCCGAGTTAAATTTTTGATTACCGAAAATGACAAAGTGAAGGTTAAAAAAATAACTTTAATCGGCAATACGAATTTAAAAGACTCGTACTTAAAAGGTCGGCTTTTTACTCAAGAAGCTGGGTTTTTCACTGGCATGAGTAGCTCTGGCGCCTTCAAACAAGAAGCATTTGAACGTGATATTCAAGTTTTAAAATTCATGTACTGGAACTTGGGCTATGTCCAAGTGAAAATTGATCGACCCTTAGTTACTGTAACACCAGATAAAAAATCGATTTACATTACGTACCACATTGAAGAAGGCGACCAGTACAGTATCGGAGAAGTCGATTTTGCAGGTGATCTGTTATTTCCTAAGTCCGAGCTTTATGACGCTGTTAAAATTAAAGACAACGGCGTTTTCGCAGTGGACGTCATGCAAAAAGACATTGCTGATTTGCAAGCCAAATGCGGTGACCTAGGTTATGCGTTTGCGAACGTAAATCCGCGCTATGCATTTAATGAAAAAGAAAAAAAAGTAGATCTGGTTTTTGAATTTGAAAAAGGTAACAAAGTTTACTTTGGTGCCATCAACGTTGTTGGAAATTCAAAAACGCGCGACAAAGTCATACGGCGTGAATTAAAATTTATCGAAGGCGAGCTTTACAACGAAACCCGCAAGCGCTTATCACAAGAAAATATTCAGCGGCTAGGTTTTTTCGATGAAGTTATTTTTAAAACCAGCACGCCGCCAGAAAAACCGGATCAACTCAATATTGATGTCGTCATTAAGGAACGTAACACTGGCCAGCTGCAATTAACTGCAGGTTACGGTAATGCGCAGGGGCTTAGCTTGGGCGGTTCGGTACAGCAAAACAACTTTCGCGGACTAGGACAAACCTTAGGCGCACGAATTGATGCCACGAAAAATCGGCAAGATTATTCCTTAAGTCTGACTGAGCCTTACTTTTATGATTCACTGTGGTCTGCTGGCTTTGATATTTTCTATATCGAAAATAAAGAGCGCATTAATTACGACAACCGTAAAACGGGCGCCGCAGTTCGTTTTGGCCATCCAATTATTAATGATGATTTCCGCGCAATCGTTCGTTACAAGCTGGATAAGACAGATTTATTTGCCAACAAAGACACAGATCCCGTTTTATTTCCGCTAAGTACCGCACAAGGAACGACCAGTTCGGCTACACTGACATTAGAATATGATACCAGGAATGATCGTTTTACTCCGTCAAAAGGTATTTTTGCGGATGTATCGTATGAGCGTGCAGGCCTAGGCGGCGAACTTAAGTACCAGGAATTTTCAACTAGGCTTCGTTATTTTAAAAATATTTTTTGGGATGTGGTTTGGCGTAACAATTTAACATATTTAAATATCCAACCAACGGAAGGTACTGCTGATGTGCCGTTCACCGAGCGCTACCAAATGGGTGGAGCCTATTCACTGCGTGGGTTTGGTTCAGGCACAGTGGGAAGGCGTATTTTTTCGCAAAACGCTTTTGATAAATTAAGCGATCCGACTAATACCAGCCTGTACGTCGCAAACCCCGAAGAACGTCGTAAACGAGCAACGCTAATTTTTGGTGGAACCAAAGAAATTTTATTTCAGTCCGAGCTGCAATATCCGTTAATTAAAGAAGCCGGGCTTACCGGAGTTTTCTTTTATGATATTGGTCAGGCCGAAGATGAGTTATCAGGGGCTGGACTGTTAAGTGACTTTGGAATTGGTTTTCGTTGGCAATCACCACTGGGCTTACTTCGCTTTGAGTGGGGATGGCCACTCAGTTCCGACAATGTGGACCGCGAAACTGTTAATTTCGAGTTTTCAATTGGACCGCCGTTTTAATTTGCTTTAACGTTAAATTTAATAAAAGGAGATTTTTATGAAACTATTTTCAACCCTGATCGCTGTTTTGCTGACAACTTCAATTGCGTCTGCAGAATTTAAATTGGCGTATGTCGATGTACAGAAGGCTATCG
This sequence comes from Bdellovibrionales bacterium, assembly GCA_031427535.1. GTDB lineage: Bacteria > Bdellovibrionota > Bdellovibrionia > Bdellovibrionales > Bdellovibrionaceae > Pseudobdellovibrio. The sequence continues at coordinate 4,906 of JANPNP010000013.1, forward strand.
AAAAGTCTGTCGCTGGTAAGAAAGCCAAAGACGAAATGAAAAAGGAAGCTGAAAAAAAGAATAAAGATTTAGAAAAAAAGAAAGCCGACATTGACAAGATGCGCGAAGATTATGAAAAGAAAAAATCTGTATTAGCCGAAGAAGCTCTGGGTAAGAAAGCTCAAGAACTTCAAGAAGAAATGCAGAAATTTAATCAGATCGCGCAGAAAGCGCAAAATGAGCTTGGTAAAAAAGAAGCTGATTTATTGCAACCAATCGTTGAACGCATGAAAAAAGTCATCGAGCGTGTCGCAAAAGAAAAAGGAATTACAATGGTCATTCAAAGTAATCCAAACGCGCAAATTGTTTTGTACGCACAAGCTGATACCGAAATTACAGAAGAAGTTGTTAAAGCTTTCGACAAAGAGAAGTAATTAGATACGTTATGAAAATTCACCCATCAAGTATTATCTCATCTGATGTTGAACTGCATGAGGACGTTGAAATCGGTCCCTACTGTAATATCCAGGGCCGTGTAAAAATCGGTCAAGGAACTTACATTGAAAGTCATGTTACCGTGGGATCACGGTTTGGCGTGGTCGAGATTGGTAAGAATAACCATATCGCACCAGGTGCTGTTATAGGTGGCCCGCCACAAGACATCAGCTACAAGGCCGAACCTACAAAACTAATTATTGGTGATAATAATGTGATTCGTGAATTTTCAACAATGAATATTGCGACCAGCAAACACGACGGCGCAACAGTCATAGGTAACAACTGTTACTTTATGGCCTATTCGCATGTGGGCCATGACTGCAAAATAGCAAACAATGTTATCGTTGCGAATAACTCGCATTTTGGTGGGCACTGTGTTGTTGAAGACAACGTTGTCATCGGCGGGGTCTGTGCTTTTAATCAGTTTTCGAAAATTGGAAAAAATTCGTTTGTGGCTGGATCAAGTATCATTAACAAAGATATCTTACCCTTTTCAAGGGCGCAGGGAAATTATGCCATTGTGCGCGCGACAAATAAGGTGGGCTTACTTCGAAAAGGTTTTCCAAAGGACGAAGTTTCAAATATTCACAAAGCCATTCGTATTGTTATAATGGGTTCGGCAACTTTAGAAGAGGCCTATCAGCGAATTGAAAACGAATGTAAAACCTCTGAAAATATTGATTACTTAGTTAATTTTATTAAAAGTTCTAGTCGCGGCATTGCGATTGTCAGAAATACTCATCGATCATTATCAGCGGAGGAGTAAAAAATCATGAAGCTGCGCGCTGCCGTTATCGGAGTTGGATATCTTGGACAGTTTCATGCGCAAAAACTGCAAGCGCACCCTGAAGTTCAACTGATTGGCGTTAGTGACCACTCGTATTCTAGGGCCGAAAAAGTAGCTAGTGAATTGTCAGTGAAAGCTTTTAAAAAAATTGAAGACCTTATAGGTCAGGTAGATTTTGTGCACATTGCGGCATCGACACAAGCCCATTACGAACTTGCAGAATTTTTCCTAAACAACAAAGTAGCAGTCCTAGTTGAAAAACCAATTGCAGCCACTGCGGCACAAGCAGAAAAGTTATGCGCCATTGCTGATAAGACAAAAACGTTGTTAACAGTTGGTCACATCGAGCGGTTTAACCCTGCATTTCAGTTTTTAAAAAAGAATTTATCAGGTGCGACCTATTTAGAAATTAACCGTCTAGCCCCCTTCCGTGTTCGCGGAAGTGATGTCAGTGTACTTCACGATTTAACAATTCATGATATCGATTTGGTGCACTGGTTGTTTGGCCAACCTGTGGAAAGTTTTGAAGTGGCTGGTAGCTGTTTGATACAGCCAACTATCGATGATGTGTCTGTTCGCTTAAAACTTAAAGGCGGCATGCAAGTTACTATTAATAATTCGCGTGTAACTCCGCAAATTATTCGCAACTTTCGTCTGATAAAAAAAGACGAAGTTATTTTTGCCAACACGGCAACATTGGACGTAGAAACCTTAAAGGTTTTATCGACTGATCCGTTTCATGAAATCACTAAGTTAACAATTGCGAAACAAGATGCGCTAGCCTTAGAAGTGGATCACTTTGTTCAATGTTTACTTGGCAAAGCAACTGTAGCTATCACGGCGCAGGAAGCAACCCAGGCTTTAGTTTTAGTAGAGAAAATAGTTCAACGTTTGACTGCCACGAGTACGCCGTGAAAACTGAAATTATGATTGTGGCTGCGGAAGCTTCAAGTGCACATTATGCCTTGAAACTGATGCAGCATTGGAAAGCCCAAGGTAAAGACTATCATTTTTTTGGAGTAGGCTCTGACGAAATGGAGCGCCAGGGGTTCGAGCGAATCGGAAAATCGGAAGAAATGGCCGTGGTTGGAGCTGCTGAAATATTTGCCCAGTTTTCAAAGCTAAAAGTGGTGTTTGATGCGCTGGTAATCGCTGCTAAAACACGTGCGCCTAAAGTCGTTATTGTGATGGATTATCCTGAATTTAATTTGTACCTGTCACGCAAATTACATGCGTTCGGCTTAAAGATTTTTTACTACATATCCCCGCAGGTTTGGGCGTGGCGAAAAAGCCGGGTTGAAACAATTCAAAAGTTTTGTGTAAAAGCTTTTTTGTTATTTCCATTCGAGGTCGATTTTTACAAAAGTAGAAACGCACCTTATGAATTTGTTGGCCATCCGCTACTTGATGAATTAGATCCAGCACTATTTGATGAACAAAAAATTGCTTCAAGACGCGAAAAATTTGGTGTGACTCAGAATGAAAAAGTTTTGGCTTTGATGCCGGGTTCTCGTCGCGGCGAGCTGGATCAGCTTTTAGAAATACAGTTAGCGACCGCTAAGTTATTACTACAGAAGCATTCGCATTTAAGACTTATGATTTTTATTGCACCTACCATAAAAAAAGAAGAAATGCAGGCCCGCTTAGAAAATTTCAAGTCGCCCTACATTTTATTGCAAGATGATCCAAATAGTATGATCAGTTTAGCTCATTATGTGCTAGCGGCTTCGGGCACGGCCACATTGATGATCGGGTTACTGCACAAGCCGATGGTTATCATGTACAAGATGAGCCGACTTACTGGAATATTTGTAAAGCTGTTTGTTCGTGGGGTAAAGTTCTTCGGCCTGGTCAATTTAATTCTTGGTAAAGAAGTTGTTCCTGAGCGCATGCAAGCTGACGTTAATCCTAATGAAATTTTCAAATTGATGGACCGCTTTGTTTCTGACGCTGAATACACGACACAGACGATTGCTGAACTGAAAAAGATTGCAAGTTACCTAGGTGAAAAAGGGGCTACTGCGCGCGTAGCAAAGTCCCTAGAGGCTTATTTATGATACTTAAATCAGCGCAAGTTATTTACGACTTTGCATCACAACTAAAAAACAAAATGTACGACGTAGGGATATTGAAAACGATCAAGTTAGCCGTGCCTATCATATCTGTGGGTAATTTATCTGTTGGTGGCACTGGCAAAACCCCGTGTGTTTATCTTATAGCTGGTGAATTTTTAAAAGATCACAACTTTTCACGAATTGTAATTGTCAGCCGAAGTTATCGTGGCAGTTTGCGAAAGCCACAACGCGTGGATTTATCATGGCAAAATGCACCATCTTACTTTGGCGACGAGCCCTGTTTGTTGCAAAAAAAACTTCCGAACTGCAGTGTCTGGTCAGGGCCCAGCAAATACCGTACGGCGCTTGCGGCCATGATAGCAGAAAAACCCGATTTAATAATTGTGGATGATGGTTTTAGCCACCGAAAATTGGGGCGACATTTCGACTTAGTGTTGATTGATGCGACAGCGCCACTTGATTATTTTCACACGCTTCCTGTCGGTCGACTACGAGAACCCATGACCGAGCTTAAGCGTGCTAGTGCCATACTTGTAACGAAAACGAATCTTGCTGACAGTGGGAAACTGGAATTGGTTACTGCAATGATTAAAAAAATTCAGCCCATTTGTTTTACCGCCGAGGCCAAAATGAAGGCCTCAAATTTGGACCCTGCGCGGGATAGTCTTTTTGTCTTTTGTGGGCTTGGTAATCCCGATTCGTTAACGTCGGCACTTGAAAAGCTTGGCTTTACGATCAGTCACTTACGAAAGTTTGCAGATCATCATCCCTACACTGCTACCGAATTAAATTCAATTTTGGCAGATTTCAAATTAGCTCAAAAGCAGTCGCCTTATTTAAAACTGGTGACGACGGCAAAAGACATTATAAAAATTAAAGAGCATCCCATACTGTATTTGATAAACGAAGTCGATTACGCCATCGAAATGGAACCTGCAAAAAGGACAGAATTCTTTGAAAAAATTCGCAGTCATTTGTAGTCATGTATTAGCCCACATTTGGTCCTGGTTACCCAGCCGATTTAATCTTTACTTGGGAAAGTTTCTAGCGTTTCTGTGGATTGACGTGTTCCAGGTTCGTCGCCAAGTAATTTTTAGCAATTTAGATTTAGCATTCCCCAATATGGACCAGAAGCAAAAGAAAAAAATTGCGCGCGCCTGTATGCAGAATATGTGTCGAAGTTTTTTTGATGTGATAAAAATACCGTCCATTTCTACAGACTGGATAAATTCTAATGTTATTGTGGAAGGCATTGAAAACTTCGAAAAGGCAAAAGCCGAAAAAAAAGGGATTTTATTTTTGTCGCTGCATCTAGGCAGTGGTGATTTAGCTACTGCAGTCATCAGTCGTGATATTATTACTAGTTACATCATCACAAAACGTTTTAAAAACCAGTTTCTTGATAATTTTTGGTTTGCACTTCGGGGGGCGTCTAAGACACAGTTTATTGATGCTCATGCTAAAAGAAATGCATTCGATATATTGTCAGCCTTAAAAAAACAACACGGGGTTATTTTTGTTTTAGATCAGTTCATGGGTATGCCTTACGGCGTCGAATCCTTGTTTTTTGGCCATAAGACTGGCACAGCGTACGGGCTTGCTGTTTTTGCTAAGAAAACTCAAGCTCCGGTGATTTGTATCCATACGTACTGGGATAAAAACGACAAGTTGCATATCTGTTTTGGTGAAAGAATTGATTTGTCAGCATTTTCTAGCGATGATGACGAAAGTTATAAACGTAATGTAACGAATCGCTTCAATTTAGTACTTGAAAACGTTATCCGCCAACATCCCGAGCATTGGATGTGGGTTCACAGAAGATGGAAAACTTTTGAATGAAAAAAAATAATTCGGAATTTTGTGGTCGCCGCACACTTACACAGATGCTTATTTTTATCGTTACCACACTGTCATTATCCTGCTCGACGGGGTTTTTAAAGTACAAGGGTGAAAAAGATATATTTAAAAATTCAGATTTTGAAAAAAAAGTGCAAATTAAGACCGACGAGGTAATGTTGGAACCAAGCCCAGCATCTACTGGAACCGAAGCTAAGCCAGGGGCTACGCTAGTTCCAGCGGTTCTTAAAGATAAAGCCTTAAAGACACCGCCACTGCCGGTTAAAGTAAAGACAGCAAAAGGTAAAGCAGCAGCTGCGAAAACGCCACCTGTTGTGACCGCTTCAGTGCGGCAGCCAGAACTTGAAGATAACGAAGGTTTCGATACTGGAAGTCGTCGGCCGAAAGTGGATCCTTTCAGTGAAAATGAAACTGTAGTGCATTCCGTAAATTACTTCGCTGCCGAAGCAGGAAAATTAACCTTTAAAGTTAAACCTTTCGTGGAAGTTAACGGCCGCAAATCCTATAACTTTTTAACTGATTTAAAAACCAGTCGACTTTTTTCAAGTTTTTATTCGGTGGATGACCAAGTTGAAACTTACGTCGATTTTGCGGATCTTACGCCTCACGTTTTTAAGTTGCATATTAAGGAATCGGGTCAGTTACGTGAAGGTCAATCCTATTTTGATCACAAAACGTTAAAGGCAAATTACTGGGAAACAAAATACACAGAAAAAAAAGGACACGAAAAAAAGCAGCACGAATGGGAAATTTTACCGTTTTCCCAAAATGCCTTCAGTGGCATTTTTTATATGCGCATTTTCAAATGGGAAGTCGGAAAGGAATATTCATTCCGTGTTGCTGATGACGAAAAAAATATTGTCTTTAAAGGAACGGCATTAAAAAAAGAGAAAATATCAACACCTGCTGGTGAATTTGATGCGATTCAAATCAAAGCGCAAGTGGTTTCGCGCGGGGCTTTAGAGCAAGCAGGTGATGTGTATTTTTGGTTATCGGATGATACACACAAGTACCTTCTGCGCATTGAAGCTAAGATAAAGATCGGAACGTTGGTTTCAGAAGCTATTGAAATAAAGCCAGGCAAAAAAAATTAAATGTCTAAAGTCCTGAACCACCTTGTTATTCAAACAGCATTTCTTGGAGACCTTTTTTTAGCTATCCCTTTACTTAAAAAACTGAAAGAACTATTTCCTGCAGATCAAATAATTTTAGTGTGCAAAGCTGGATTAGGTGATTATTTTCTAACAGAAAAACTGGTCGATCAGGTCGTCGAAGTTAGAAAAAATCATCGTGAAAGTTATGTTGCTGCTTTAGCTAAATTAAATTCATTGGAAGTTGGCAATCTTTTTTGTGTTCATCGTTCGACGCGTAGTTTGCTTTTAAGTTTGCAAATAAAGGCTAAGGCTAAAATTGGGTTTAAATCGTTACTAGGTTATTTTGTTTTTAACCAAAGAGTGGAATATAAAAAAAGCTGGCCTGAAGCATTAAGACAGCTGTGGATCCTTTCAAGTATTGACCAAGATCTACAGAAAAAACTTTTACAGTCAGACTGGTCAGAGCTAAATAAGGTCAGTGCTGAAGGATACCTGCCGCAGCTTCCACCCGAATTTGCACCAAAAAATAAGTCTTCAATTTCAATCAAGCGAATAGCCATTTTCCCGGGAAGTGTATGGGCTACCAAAAAGTGGACCGACGTAGGATACAGTGAACTGGCGGCTTATTTCGTAGACCAAGGCTACGAAGTCTTTTTAATGGGTGGGCCCGATGAAAAAGTTGTCTGTGAAGCTATAAGAAACCGTGTTCCAAGTTGCATTATTAATGCTGGTGAAAAGACGATTTCCCAGTCTGTTGAGTTTATAAAGACGTGCAGTTTGGTTATTTGTAATGACAGTGCTCCGACGCACATGGCAGCCAGTCAGAATGTACCCGTGTTAACCATATTTGGTCCGACAACTTTAAATTTAGGATTTCGGCCATGGGCCTCGAACGCCATGGTCGTGCAG
>JANPNP010000014.1:0-5125 GCA_031427535.1 Bdellovibrionales bacterium
CTGATATCAATAGCGTGACCACGGTTTTAGATTATGCCATACACGTTTCTGACCATGGATCTAAATTTGTTTCCGACCATGATGGCCACGAATTTATTTTAAATGAAATTTTACTGCAAGTTGAGTTGCTGACAGATAGCGGAAATATTGAACTTGCAAAACAAGTGGCTAAATTCTCTGTTGGAAAGGGAAAATGTATGTTGGAAAAATTTGAGGAAGGCTTTGCCTGGGGTAATTCGCTAGAAGAAATCGAGAGCTGGCTAGAAAAATCAGGCAATCGCTAATGATAACGAAGCAGTTTTTAAATTTTACAGACATCAATCAAGCATGGATTCTTCATCGTGAAGAAATTGAAACTGTTAAAGACGGTGTCTGCAATATCTATGTTTTACTGGATGCGTATTCCATGCATTGTTTTGGTCAAGAACTTTCGGTGGATTTGCCCACGCCTTCGAAAATTATCAACGCCTTGGAGTCTGCAATTTTAAAGTCTAAAGCAAGGCCACAACAAGTTCTTATTTCAAAAAGTGACCCCTTTATTGAAGACTTCAAAGCGATTTGCAAAGAGCTTGAAATTCCAATGGCAGAACATACCAATAAAGACTTACTGCCGTTTGTAAAACCCTTTAAAGATTCATTTCAACAGTTTCAAAAAAAATCGACGCAATCAGCTCCACGGTCAATGAAAGCAGAAATGCGTTCTGAGATTGAACAAGAAGAATTAAAAGCCTTTGTTCCTGATAGCTATTCGTTGTGCCCGTGTGCTTCGGGTAAGAAATTTAAATTTTGCTGCCAGAAAATTTTTAAAGATATTACTTTTGCTATGTGTGCAGCGGAAGAAGGTCAACTTGAAGAAGCTCTTAAATTTATGAATGCCGCTGAAGAAAAAGTTGGTCGAACTGCTGAAGTCGTTTGTCGGACTGCAATTTGCTGGTCTTACTATGACATGGATAAGTTTCGATTGCTTTTAAAAGAGGCCATAGAAATAAATCCAAAGCACCCACGTCTCAATTATATTTTAGGCATCGAAGCTGTAACAGCAGAGGAATACGATAAGGCGATAATATTATATCAAACAGCCATTGATAACTATCCTCATGAGGATAAGTTTCATTTAAACGAAACTTATAATAATTTGGGAACGGCCTACTTTAAGCTGAAACGATATAAGGAAGCAAAAGAAGTTTGGGAAAAAGGATTAGTCGTATTTCCAACTGATAAAATGACGAAGAATAATCTTTTTAAATATATTTATGATAATCCAACCATTCCTAAAGACCTCCAAGGAATCAGTCCTTTCATCAAAAAGTACTTGGATAAGTGGCCTTCAAGATGAAAGTACAAAAATTAAAACTCGACAAGAAATTTCAACCGTGTCTTGCTGATGACAATGATGAAATTTTTCCAAACGGATTCTTCCAGTTTAACATCACAAAAATGATCGAATTTATTTCTCAGAATCAAAATCAATTCAGAGTAGAAAATATCGCCATTGAAACTTATCGTAAATTTGTTTCACCGAACCTGGATGAAGAAACAATTCAGAAGGCACAAGCTTTAAATCCAATAATTTTGGCAGAAATCAGTCCTGGGAATTATAACGTTATCGACGGCAACCACAGATTAGAAAAAGCATTTCGTGATGGACTTAAAGAAATATCAGCTTATAGGTTAACAGTGAATCAGCACCAGAAGTTTCTAACTTCGATTAAATCTTATGAGGCCTAAGTGCGATACTGGAACCAAAAAGTAGAGGACAGCATTTTTTGAAATCTGCCGAAATTTCATGAAATATCGATGCTTACGCTCGTTCTTCGTTTGTGTGTTTTCAACTATTTAGAACCATTTGGTATTTTGTTTTTTTGACTCCGAACCTGAGAAAAAATTGGGGTGATCGACGGTCTGGGCCTAAACCACCGAAATCATTGGATTTCATTTTTGCGTGTCATTATCTGTCATCTTGGTTTTACCGGATTTGATTTTGACGCTTAATTCAATTTAACAGCGGCACTTTGCTGAACAGAGTCTATTTCTAGCAAATAAAGACAAACTCATTTTCACCTGGCCAACCAGCAAAACTGTCAGCTTTGTAACCTCTTAACCAAAGAACATTTTCAAAATTCCTGATATAAAAACCATTTGGATAGGCTTCATTCATCTCGGGCTTATTTGAGGCTATCGTAAGATACGGACCTGCTGGTTGGTTTAAATATTCAAGCCTCAAAAATGCAGCAAGATATAGAGGACACAGTTTTAGGTCTAACATGGTTCCCGACTTGAAAACTCATCAAAAGAACAGCTCTCGCTTAAATCAAGACCAGAAAGGGATATTTTAATCAGCTTAACTTTTCCAGTTTTTGTTGATGGCGAAAATTGCGGGTGATCGAACAAAGTATTGGCGTATTTATTAAACTGAATACCGGCACCAGACAGCTTTCCAAGAAGTTTCTTTTTTGTCAGACCACCAATATTAATTTCCATAAAAACATCAAATTTATTCATTGGAATAATTAAGCCGCTTTTTTCAAACGATCTAAACCGTCAAGAATCAAAACACGCATTAAAACCTGATAAGGAATTCCTTGTTTTTCGGCGATTTTTTTCAATTCCTGAATCGTTTTTTCATCCAAAGCAATACTCGTTGGCTTTTTCTTTGAGTCTTTAAATCTTCTCATTGCCGCCAGAATCTTGTCGGATTCGAATTCGAAAGGCTTGTCATACTCCTTTAGAGATTTTACGTAAGATTTCTTCATACTGCTTCCTTTCTTTTGGATGTGCTGGCCTTGCACTGATCGGACGAACTTTTCCTTCACGCAATGTAAAAGCGATTTGAAAGAGTCTTCCATTCAGTGCGGGGCCAACAATTCCGAGTCTCTGTTCACTGACAACGGGACTCATTTGAATACCCAAAGGCAGGGCTGCTCCCGAACGAAACGCGGCTTCTATTTCTTCGGTGGTGATGCCATGTTTTTCTTTATTCTTGTTTTGATTTCCTTTGTCCCACTCAAATTCAAAGTGAGAGGTCTCAAGAATCCAAAACATCAGCCATTCGACAAATTCCCATTGTGCCATCAACAAGATATTAACATAGTGTTATAATAGTGTCTAGATAGTGTAGTAAAAATCTGTCACCAACTTGTCATCATTCTGTCATCACAGAACAAAATAAAGCGGCATTTCATGAAATTTCACGTGCAAAATCGGCCAAACGAGGACGGCCAATCAACTACTTAGAATCATTTGTTAAATTGAATTTGCAGACTACGATCAGGAGTTGAATTGGGGTGCTTAACTGGTCTCTAGTATAATCGCATATTTATGAAGCAAAAGAGCCTGCGACAGACTGTCAAAAAATAGCCTCGAACAAATTAATCTTCAGTCCTCCGTTTGTTAAAGTTGTACTCGTGCATGTTTACGACTCTCTGGTGTCCTGTTTCTGGTTTTACGAATCCAAGATTTGCAGTTGCCCCGGCTACATCAATACCCGCAAGACGAATGTATCTGCCCATGACCTTTTCATCAGTCCAACCACAGATCTTTTTCACGACGGGTGATGACACTCCTGCATTTAGCAGATGCGTTGCAAAGCATGCCCTTAAGGCATGAAAACAGACACTGCTTATGCCAATTCCTTCGCAATATTCTCTAAGCGTTATTGCTCCTTCTCCGCGCCGCCACTGGTTGATCCTCGGTAGGACGTTCTTATCATTCGATTTTGATTTCGTTCGGAGTTCGATCAGCAAGCTTTCAAGGTCTGTGTTAATCGGAACCTTTCTCCAATATCCAGCTTTTGTAGACTTAACAAGATCAAGCCGTTTGTTATAGGACTTTGAAACTGTAATGAGTCTATTTTCAAAATCGACATCGTTCCATTGTAAGCGATCCATCAAGCTGTTTTGAAACTTCAAAAATTATTTTATAAGCTGATTTCACAAAAAAGGAGATCAGCAATGAAGACACTAAGCACAGAAAAAGTCATATTCTGGCAAGAACATATTTTAAAGGCAAAACATCATCCAACAGGAATTCAATCGTATTTGGACCTTCACAATTTACCGCAGTCCTCGTTCTATAAGTGGCAGGCGAAGATTTTGAATTTAAGATCGGCAAACAAAGAAATCAAAAAGATGAGGTCTGTTTTTTTACCCGTCGTCGTGTCGAAGTCAGTAACGCCAGAAATAAGTTATAATCCGCAGAAAGATTTACCAGATCCAGAGTGGGTTGCGAAAGTTTTAGCAAACTTGATTCGGGAGCTTACATGAAATCATTAACTGCATTTAAAAAAGTATTTATCCACAGGAATGCTGTGGATATGCGTAAAGCGATTAACGGATTAAGCGATATCGTGCAACAATCTGGTATTGGTGAATTAATGGAACCCCATTTATTTGTATTTAGCGGCAAAAAGCGAAGCACAATCAAAATTTTATACTTTGATTTAAGTGGCTTTTGCATGTGGCAAAAGCGTTTGGAAGAAAATAAATTCCCGTGGCCAAAGAAATCACTAGATGTAGTGGTCACGATTACGCCAGAGCAACTGTCGTGGCTACTTGATGGTTACGACATTTTTAAAATAAAACCATTTGCTGAATTGCGTTTTGAAAAAGTAAGTTGAGATTATTTTAATTTGCATTAATATTAAAAAATAATGTCAACGCAAGAAGATTTTATTTTTTCAAATGCAGAGTCGCTGGAGGTGCGCCTAGAGAGCGCGCTCAATCTGCTTGCAAAAGAAAAAGAAAAAAATAGCAACTATGAAGATGAGAACAATCGTCTTCATGAGATGCTAGCAGAATTAAAGCGAATGAAGTTTGGCACAAAATCAGAGCGCTGGGAATCCAGCGAGCAGCTTGTTTTTAACGAAGTTGAATTTTTAGCCAAACAAGCAGCAGACGTTGAATCACAAGAAATCGAAGTCAAAGGGCACACCAAAAAGCGTGGTCATCGAAAAGAATTACCAAAAGATCTAGAGCGCGAAGTCATTACCCTGGTGCTTCCGCCGGAAGAAATATTTACAGCTGACGGCACTCCACTTAAAATAATTGGTTACGAAATATCAGAAAAATTAAGTTATGAACCTTCCAAAACAAAAGCGGCATTGCAACGGACGTCAGACCAAGCCAGC
>JANPNP010000015.1:0-4099 GCA_031427535.1 Bdellovibrionales bacterium
GAAAGTGACCTTAACAGTTTTATAACTATTTGAAATGATGAAACGAAAAAAAGGGATAAGCATTGCTTATCCCTTTTTTTCTTTAAATTAAAAAAATATTATTTGCAGTCTTTAGCGTCTTCGAAAGACTTACCTAAGTCAGCTCCGGCGAAAGTACCTTTAACAACTTTTTTTGATAAAGTTCCCTTACGCACGATTTTAGACGTTTTGTCTGCAAAAGCGCTACAAGCTGCTACGTCTGCAACATCTTTTTTCTCTTCTGTTGTTGTTTTTCCACCGTAAGGCTTGAATGCTTCGGTCTCTTTACCCGCACATGCTGAACGTGTGATTGAAATTGCACAATCACCTGCGAATGCTGTTGCTGATACCAATGTTACTGCTGCGATAATCAAAGATGCTTTCATGTATACTTCCTTTTATTTAGTTAGCTGGCTTTTAAAGTGTGATGACTTCCAGAATTTTTGTCAATTTGACTAACGTCGTGGTCTGGGTCGAATTCCGCTTGCGATTTTATTCCTGCAAATTCCCGCAAGTTATCAGCTAAGCTTCCTAACGACATAGATTGCTGTTGCATGTCCGAGCTAAGACCAGATATTTTTTCTGTACTAGAAACATTTAACTGAATCGCTTGATCAATCTGAGTAAGAGCAATCGTTATTTGGTTAATTCCTAAATGCTGTTCCTGAGCTGCTGCGGCTATGTCTTGAATTAGACCGGCAACACCTCCAACTGATTCAACAATTTCCCGTAAAGATTTTTCGGATTCAGTTGCGATCTTCACGCCGCGGTCGGTTTTATTACTGGATATGTGAATGAGTTCACCGATTTCCTTTGCCGACTTTGCGCTGTTTTGCGCTAAACTGCGAACGGCTTCGGCCACGACTGCAAAACCTTTACCGTGCTCACCGGCCCTGGCCGCTTCAACAGCTGCATTTAATGCCAGCAAATTTGTTTGAAACGCAATGTCTTCAATAAGCACTAAAATTTCAGTAATTTTTGAAGACGATTTGTGAACGTCTTTAATATTTTCGATCATGAACTGAATTTGCTCTTGTCCCCGTGAAACTGAATTCTGACTTTCTAAAGATAAAGTTGCTGCTCGTTGCGCTGTAGCGGTATTTACTTTAACCAGTGCTGCTAGTTCTTCCATAGCCGCAACAGTTTCTTCTAGCGAAGCCGCAGATTCTGTAGCACTTTCACTTAAGCTAGATGTCGATGAAACTAAAACTTCGACGCTGCCAAAAATCTTTTCTGAAGACTGCCCGGTGGCAACTGCGATTGGACCTAATTGTCTTTGTGATTCGTAGCGAATATACGCGCCGCCCATTAAAACCAGCACGACCGACAAAGCGACTAAACCACCCAGTAGCCACTTGGCACGGTCGTAAGAAATGCCAGCTAAGGTTGTTGCTTCGATAGCCGCATCAAAATGTTGATTTGATAATTTTAGCAATACGGAACTCATGGTTTCAAATAAAGGCTCGCCGATATCAACTAAAGCATCGGCTTCCGCTTGGTTTTTTTGATTTGCAGTTGCAATTACCTTTTCATGAAGCTCGACGTATTTATCCCAAGACGTTACGAATTGATCGAAAAGTGCTTTTTCGGCTTCAGTCTCAAGAAGTGGTTCATAAGTTTTTTTATAGATGAAAATATTTTGCAATCTTTCTTCCATCGTTGCAGTTAAAGCCGCACGTTTGTCAGCATCAGTTGAAAACACGTAATCAAGCTCTGCTAATCTGAATTGGGTGACATTAATCTTAATCTCGTTCACCCGACTTACGCTAGGCAATGATTTTTCAGAAAGATTAACCGAATTTTGTCGTTGTTTCGAAGCGGACTGCAGGTTAAAAAAACCTATTCCCGTTATGAACAAGGCTAAAAAACCGAATACCAAACTAGATTTTGATTTTGAAATTTTCACAAAAAACTCCCGTTTGCTGATTCATCGGAAGTTTGCTGGAAATGTTTTAGTCTTGACTGTTTTACTAGCTGAAAGACTAGCTATTTTTCAAGTAAGAATTGCCCTACATTGATACGTCCAACCCGGAAAGCCCCTTCACAGTAGGACAAGTACAAGTTCCAAAGCCGAATAAACTTTTCATCAAACCCCAGTTGCATGACCTGAGGATGGGCCTTTTGAAAATTTTCACGCCACACTTTTAGGGTCTCGGCATAAGATAAACCAAATTCGTAAACATTTGATAATCTCATGCCGCTTTTTTTTCCTTGTTCTAAAAAAGCCGTGTTGGTTAATAACATGCCCCCGGGGAAAACATATTGCTGGATAAAGTCGGTGCTTTTACGATAGGAATAAAATAAGTCTTCACGGATAGTAATGCCTTGAATGACAACCGCGCCTTTACTTTTTAGCGATGAGCCAATTTTATCAAAAAATGTATTCCAGTACTTTTCCCCGACTGCTTCGATCATTTCGATGGAAACTATTTTATCAAACTGTCCTTTTATGTCGCGGTAATCTTGTTGCACTAAATTCACATTTGAATCCATTTTTTGCTGATAAATTCGCAGCTGGTTGTGGCGCGCCTGTTCAGGGGAATTCATAACCGCAGTCACTTTGCAGCCGGTGCGTTCAACAGCACGGCTAAAAAAACCGCCCCAACCACAGCCAATTTCTAACAAGTGGTCGCTAGATTTCAAATTTAAAGAATCAATGATGCGGTCATATTTTTTCATCTGGGCATCATAAAGCAGTTCATTGCAAGGCAAATATCTTGTTTAAAACGGCACGACAACGTTTTTCTATAATCGCAAACCATATTTAAAAATAGCTACAGCAATAACTGCTGTTGAAACAAGCTGAATCAAGTTAACCACAAAATTTGCCGTGCAAGCAAATCTTTTAAATGCTCGCTGGCATGTGCATTAATGGCTAATAATAGGTAGTCAATACTAGCAGCCAGCACAAGTTTGGTACCAATCAAGGCCTTTTGCACTCTTAGATTAATAAATTTTGAGATCAAAATACTTCGATACTAAAATACTTCGAGTCTAAAATACTTTGAGATTTAAAAACTTAGAGATTAAAATGCTTCGAGATTAAAAATCGCCGCGCACGCCCACTAATAAAGATCGCCCACCCATCGGCGCAAACTCTTTCAACACCGAGGTTGATTCACGAATCTCGTTGTTTAGTAGGTTTTTGGCTTTTACAAAAACCTCAATATTGCCAACACCGCCAAACACTTTATTGACTTTATAGCTGACAAGCGCATTGATTAGCGTGTAGCCATCAGTTTTGGTTTCAAAAGTATCAGTGCGATTTTGACCAAAGCCATGCAACACATCAAGGCGTGAGCCAAATTGACCAAAGTTGTAATCAAAGCCAACTCCCAAGCGCAAGGGAGCAATTCGTGGCAATGAGTTGCCAGTTTCGCGGTTGCCTGCACGCACATAATCTCCGCGCAAATTTAAATCTAAATTGCCTCGACCCTCATAAACCCTGAACTTGCCTTCAGCTTCAAAACCCTTAAAAATAGCGGGGATGGCTTTTAAAACAGCTTCTCGTATAATCGTTTCGCCCGAGTTATCTGCCACGCCATTGCCATCAATATCAACAGGATTAAGCTCGCCATTTACGCCGCGAGTATTAGCAGTATTCGATAAAAAGATGAAATTATCAAAGCGTGTGTAAAAACCACTCACGCTAAACGAGTTTTTACCTGCTTTCCAACGTATTTGTGCGTCTATGCCGTTAGAGCGCTCGGCACTTAACCTTGAGTCGCCAATTTCAAACTGCCCAGTGGCAAGGTGTGGGCCATTAGAGAACAATTCATTTTGTGTGGGTGCACGCTCAGTATGGGTTAAGTTGGTACCTAAGCTCCAGTTTTTGTTAATGCTATAAAGTCCGCCAGCGGACAAATTTCGCGGCGTGAAATCTTTGGATTGTGCCGCGCCAAATTTACCGCCGCCATCAGAATCGACTTGAGTTTTATCGATGCGCCCACCAAATAAAAACTTGATTGTATCAATTGGTAATTCTTCATAAATATAAATGCCGTCGCTCACTGTTTTGGTCGGCGGCACAAAAGCTTCATCACCCAACGCTTTAAATCTAGCGTTTTGAAATTGAAAGCCA
>JANPNP010000016.1:0-6231 GCA_031427535.1 Bdellovibrionales bacterium
TTCTGGCGTTGTTGTGCCAAAGTGGGGATCAGAAATATGAATTATGCGCGTTCGCATTGGTTTAAGATTTCTCATCAAGCATAACAGAGGCTTTTGCTGGAACAATCATTTGCAAAGCGCCCGGCACAGATTGAATCTGAAAAGGTGATGTCATTTCAAAAAGTTCTCCGTCTAACATAACTGTCTGGATCTTACGTTTCGTTTCTATGACTAAACTATCAGTTGAAAGTTGATCAAGGCGTTCTTCGTTTTTTAGTGTTTTCATAATGCCGCGAAAAATAACTCGAATCATTTCCCAACCGCGCACGGGTTTTAAAGTGATCACGGCTAACCTATCTTGCTTTAAAGCTTTTGATACTGGTAACGCTAAGCTTCGTAACTGCAAAGCATTGTTTCCGATGAACACCATTGGGGTCTTAATTAGTTTATCCACTCCGCATGTCTTTAAAATAACGTGCAATAGACGGTGCTTTTTTAGTAATGTTGCAAGCATAGACGCAATAACAACTAGGCGTTTGCGGCCAAACCGCTTTGTATTTTCCTCGCGCTCTTCGATTGCCTTGGCGTACAATCCAAGGCTTGCATTGATCAAAAATGTACGTCCATTTATTTCTCCTAGGCGTACGGGTTGCGCTTTTCCTGTTACAGCCAATCTTAAAGCTTCTTCGTGATCTTCAGGCACCTGATGCGTACGAGCAAAGAAATTAAACGTTCCACACGGAACCACAGCAAACTGCACAGGCTGGCCGGCGGCCACTTCAGCCACCGAGCGAATTGTTCCATCGCCCCCAGCTGCCACGACCACGTCATCCGAATTTATCGCAGCAGCGATAGCTTTCTTTGCCTGCGCCACTATTTCTTCGGGATTATCAATAGGGTAAGGGATGAGTTCGGCGTTTAGTTCCCGACATACCTTGGCAGCGATTTCAGAAATCGATTCCCCTTGGCCTTTGCCGGACTTCGCATTAGCTATTAAGTGAACTCTTCGCTTGGTCGTAGGCGGCATCAGTACTCCATTCAATTGGCTAAATATTTATCCCTATGTATAGCCGTGTAAAAATAACCTGTACAGTTTTTAGTCGCGACAATATGTGTCGCTGCGTTCTGCAATTTGCGGCAAACCATCAAGAAATATTTTCACAGAAAAATTCTAAATAAAAACAAAAGCACTTACAGCAATTATTTTTGTGGGACCTTTGTTTGCTTCAACTAACCGTAAGAAGAACAACAACTAAACTTTTAAGGAAAAAACGAGGGTAATATGGGATTTTTTACAAATATGATCGAAGCTTTTAATCACGGCGGTTTTGTAATGTGGATTATTTTCGCAGGACAAGTCGTCTCTATCGCGATCATCATCGAACGCGTAAATGTGCTTTACTTCAGACGAACGTTAAATAATCGCAAATTAGCAAAAAGTCTTGAGGACGACATTAAAAAAGGTCAGCTCGAGCACGTCATGAAGAAGACACAAGCTATGACAGGGACTGCAAATGCATTAGGTAAAACCATCTTAGCAGGAACTCAGGCCGCTTATCACCGCGGTGGTAATGAAGAAATTCAATCTAAAATGGATGAAGTTTTATTAAGTGAAACCACAATTTTAGAAAAACGAACTGGCTTTCTAGCAGCCATCGGAAACATCGGAACCCTTGCTGGTCTTTTAGGTACTATCATTGGTCTAATCGATTCTTTTCAGGCCGTAGCTAACGGAAACCCTATCGAAAAAGCAGCGCTTTTATCACAAGGTATTTCAATGGCGATGCATGCAACAGCTTACGGTTTAATTATGGCCATCCCAGCATTAGTGATGTTTGCAGTATTACAGAATCGCGCCAATGCCTTAGCTGATGATTTAAATCAGTCGTCATTGATGGTTTACAACTGGTTATCGTTTAACTACGAGCCTATGAAAGAAAAAGTTACTCGTAGAGCAGGCAACTAAATTTAATATAAACTTTTAATTAAGGACGTATTTATGGGAATGGCACAGCAATCACAAAACAAAAAGAATCTGAATGTAGAACTAAATCTTCTGCCCGTGTTCGACGTTCTGTCAGTTTGTATTTGTTTTTTATTAATGACTGTCGTGTGGGTGGAAATCCGCGCGATGGAAACAAAGCAAGCCATGGGTAGCCAAGCCGTAGCTGAAACGGCAAAGATTGCCAGCGTTTGGCTAACAATTGATGAAGCGAACAACTTAACCGTTGTTATGAAGGCAAAATCCGGAGCTGAATCTAAAACAATGGTTCCCGTTAAAGCCGGAGCCATTGATTTTGATAAAGCAAAAGCTGCCTTAGCTAATGCGTTTAATCAAAAAGCAACAGCTACCCACATTTTGCCAGCGAAAAATACCAAATACGATCAAGTTATTAAGTTGATGGATTTGGCAAAGCAAGCAGGCATTACGAACATTGGCCTTTCGCCAATCTAAGCCATCACAACTTTAAGTTTTACCTAAGCGAGGAACGTATGAGACCAAGTATTTTACGAAATTTAAAACATGCAAGTCCGCTAAAATCGATGAAGCAAGTTCGCGGCAGCGGGGCTTCTGGAAAAGAAAAGTCTCTTTTCTTCTCTTTGAATTTAACTACCCTAATTGATGCTTTTTGTATTTTGGTCATTTTCTTGTTATCAAACATGAACGGCCGCGTGCAAAACATCCAAGAAAATCAAAAAATTGTTCTGCCGGTTGCTATAGCAAGTGATGTGCTAGATCAGGGGCTAGTCGTTCGCATCGAAGAAAACGGATTTTTTGTTGACGATAAAGCAACAACTGAAAGTGATCTTGCGAAAGTGTTACTAGGAGCTAAAAAATCAGACACTAGCTCTTTAATTATTCAAGCTGATCGTAATGCAAATTATGAGAATATAGCTCTTGTACTTAGGGCCGGCGGACAAGCCGGATATGAAAAATACGTATTTGCCGTCATGCCGGGGATTTAACTATGAAAACACCTTTAAGCCTTTTATTTATGTTGGTGCTGTCACAAAAAGTTCTAGCTGCAAAGTTAGATTTAGCGACTCATGACAGTCTTATTCAAAAGTTAGAATCAGCTGTGGATACAGAATCATCCGATGCGATGCTTCTGCAACATAATATGACCTATCGATTAGCTGATCTTTACGCCGAACGCGCAAGACTGTTATCGATGGATCAACAAGGAAAAGGTGATAAAATTCACGCCGTGCAAATTCGTGCGGACCGAAAAAAATCAATTTCAATTTTAAATAAAGTTTTAACTGCATTACCAAAATCTGATCAAGGGCCTGCATTAATGCAAATGGCCCATTTGCATATTCTGATGAATAACTCAGACGCCGCATTAAAAATATTTCGTCAAATTGAAAAAAGCAGTGCAAATTATGATAATCGCACAATTGCTTTGGTCTACATTCAGCTAGGTGACTATTCGTTTGTGAATGGGAACTTTTCAGATGCAGAAACCTATTTCATCAAAGCTTCTCGCATTAAGGAAAATCCGCGTCCAGGTTACACCCAATTTCGTGCAGCGTGGGTCAATTACAACCAAGGTGAAACAGTGCTAGCTGAAAAACAACTGACGCAGTTATTACGCAGACCTGAGCTTCTAGCTGCCAAAGATGGCACTCCTGACACATCATTTCAAGAAGAAGCCACGCACGACCTAGCGCTTTTTATGGCTAAAAACGATATCACCCAAACTAGCATTCAAACACTTTCAGATGTTAGCCCTGAACCCACGCGCAAAAAAAATCTTATATTCTTAGCTTCTGAGCTAGACCGCACAGCAAAAAAAGTAAGTGCATTAAAAGTTTGGAAGATTGTTGGCACCTTTGAGATCACCATGGAAGACAAATTAGATCGTCAAATTCAAATCACACGCATTGAATATGACTTGGGTCACAGATCGGCACTCATACTTGAGGCGGACCGCTCGATTTTGCTAGTACAGCAGTGTGGTGATCAACCCGAATGTACAGTAGCTCGTCAGAACTTACGCCGCGTAATTACGGATTGGGCCAAAGCTGAAGAGCGTATTCCAACTCCAGAGCTGATCGTTGTATTTCAAAAATTTACAACTGCATTTGCGGATTATGAAATGAGTTACTGGGCGGCCCAAGCTGCATTTAAACGTAAACAGTACAAAGAAGCCTACCAATTTCATATTCAAACAATTAGTTTTCTAAAATCTGTACGTGATAAAAACGCCGTTCAACAAAAAATGTTCGAAGGTTCATTACTTGGTGCCATCGAAGTTGCCGAACTTGCAAACGACATTGATTTACGTTTCTTTGCTTACAATCAGTACCTTGATCTAAATGCCAAGGGCCCAAAAAATCATGAAGTTAAGTACCAGCTAGCGCATTTACAATATGAAAAAAATGATTATGTGAAAGCTAGCATTCAATTTCGAATTTTGGCTTTAGACAAAGATATGCCGCAATCACTTCGCGAAAAATCCGCAGATCTTTGTTTAGATTCAGATGTGCTTATTAAAAATGAAGCAATTATCGAAAGCCATTCTTTTGAGTTATCTAAGTTATTTCCTTCAAAAAAGTCTGAGTACTTGGCCATTTACAGAAAATCCATTCTAAATCAAAGTGTACGCATCCTCAATGAACTGGTTGCTGCTGGTTATGAAAAAGAATTAGATAAACTAAACGGACTTCAATTAAATCAATTTCCATCTGACCAGGCCAAGCTGGTCCTAAAAAATAAAATGGAATTAGCTTACCGCTTACGAAACATCGACGCGTTAGCCAAACACGCAAACGAATTGTTATCGGTTAAGAAATTACCTGAATTTGAACGCCAGATGGCACGTCATCATTTAGTTTGGATTGCAGAGTTAAAGATGAATTTTAAGCTAGCTATTAAGATGCTAGCGCAAATTGAGCCACCTGCGGCGCAACAGGCTGACTACCATTTAAAAATGGCAACGTTAAAGGAATTAGCACAGGAAAACCCTACTAAAGCTTACGAAAACTTTTTGGCTACTTCTAGAAACGCTTCTAAGAATGCTTTTGCTGCGCACCAGATCGTGCTGTTTGCAAAAAAACCTTTAAAAGCATTTAAAAACTTTGAATCAGCATTACGCCGAAACCCCGATCTTTACGCATCAGCAGGTGTGTTTGTTTTTGAAAACACCAAAGATGAAGATTTTGCGAAGCAAATTTTAAGATCAAAAGCCATGCGAAACTCGTTGAATGGTCAGTTACTTGCGCACACGTTTGCGTTTCAGTCGCTGGCTGAATTAAACAAGGAAATACGAAAAAATAAGTTAGTAGCAAAGCCTGACTCAGTTTTAAAGCGCCGATTGCTAGCGCGTGAACAAATGCTTAAGCAATTAGATAAGTTGGCAAATAAGGCGATTGCTCAGAAAGACACGACTTTACAGTTGGTGTATCTTTCACGAGTTGCTGAAGAGAATACGCAGCTAGCTTCTGAAATTACAGCGTTATTAGTACCATCAAATCTAAAGCCTACTGAAGTCGTTCAGTACCGAAAACAAATCAGCGAGATGGTTCTTCCGTACCTGACAAAATCACAAGCGGTTATGAGTAAGAATCAAGACATTTGGAAGCAAGCAGTGGCCCAGGACACGTTCCTAGAGCTATCTGAGTGTTCAGTTCAAAAAGCCCGTCCTGGTTGCCAATTAGCGGCTACCGAGATCACTTATTTAAAGGCGTCAGCTCGTGCTGCGGGGCTTGCTACGGACCCATTTGAAAAACTTTCTGAACAGCAACAAAAAACGTTATCTGAGGCTGAATCTTTAAGAAAAAAAATCCAGGCAAATCCATTTAACATCAGTGATTTAGCTAAGTTGAAAATTCTGCAATCGTCACTTGGCCGTGGCCCGATGGTTGCTTACTTAGACAGTAGACTAACTGAAATGCAGAAGCGGGGGAAAAGTGGAAACTAAAAATATAATTTTAATATTGTTCCTAACAATCGCTATCAGCTTAGCGATTACGGCTCACGGTAAAACAAATTCTAAAGTTAGCTCTAAAGCCAAAGTGAAGTCAGTTGAAAAGTCTTCTGCAAAAAGTAACAGCCAGCTCAGCACTGATGTGCGTTTCGACGGTCAACTGGTCGGTGGAAAGATTCAATCTCCGTTTGAATCTTTGACAGTAGTTGAAAATGAAAAATCTATTGATGATTTAATAGGAATGCGCGCTAACTTTTCTGATCGTATCGTAAAATCCCAAGGGATGAGGTAGTCATGTTTTATTTAAAGGACTCACAAG
>JANPNP010000017.1:0-7566 GCA_031427535.1 Bdellovibrionales bacterium
TTTCAAGCTCAGTAATTTCATCTGATAATATGCTTTGTTTAGTCACTCCGCAGCCCGAAAAAATTTCAACTTTTTCCGTGGTAAAGTTAAACCCTCGTATAGCGGCTACAACCAGAATATTTTCTTTTGTTAAAAAACCAAACGGTGCAGCAAATCCGGCACGTCTTTTTTGTAGCATGAACGATTGAATACCTTGGTACAACGACGCCGAGCGCGGATACATTCCAAGTGCAGCGGATGGATGCACTTGCTTTAGCAGCAGCAGCACTTCATTTTCGTTCAAATCATCGATTTGGAAAGTGCTTATGAGATGTTTTAAATGTTTTAATTCTAGAATTTGGATATCGCTTACAATTACTTTTTTACCTGGCAACGTCATTTTGATTACATCAGATAGATCATCCACCACTATCTGATGTTCTTTTAAAATTTTGGTGTCTTGTAAAATAGCTTCATTGCTGTGCTGTACTGTCTGAGTTCCAGCTAATGCGACCGTTTTTAATTTGGCAGTCGTTCTAGACCATTCCATTATAAGCTCGGGCGTATGACCAAGAGATCCAACACCATTGTCCCACTGACCGTATGTGAAACCGAAGTGGTTCCCCTCGATAAGGTGGGTCAGCACGATTACGAAATGCTGCTGATTAAATGAAATAATTCCCTTTTGAATTATTAAGGGTACTGATTTTATAAGCTCCCCGGTTGCAAATTTTTTGAAACTCCATTTGAACTGTTCGGTAAAGTCAGTAACGGCAGCAGGTTGCCATGCAATTTCAAGTGGAATACTTTGCTGTTCTGATTTTACTTGCGATAGCAATTCCAATAGCCGTGCACGTGTGACCACGGATTCAAACTTTCCTTTTAAACAAAGACCTGATTTATCGTTTGAAAAATCCCAGAAGTCAGGTCGGTATATGAGCGTTTTTTCATCTAAATCGGTCACAGAATCTAATTCGCACGTAGAAAACCCACCCCAAATGAGTCTAAAGTGATCTATAGAAATCTGCAGGATAACACCCGCTTGTAAAAAGTTTGTAAATTGTGAAATATCTATGCTACTTTTCATTCCTTTAAGGACCTTAACAAAAGTCTTTGTTGAAATATAGTGAAAGCGTGATTCAAGATGGTAGTTCAAATTGGCAAAATACAAATTGGCGGCCCAAAATTCACCGTTATAGCTGGTCCTTGCTCGATAGAATCGGAATCGCAGTTTTTAAAAACTGCAACTTCGGTTAAGGCATCCGGTGCTGCACTGCTCAGAGGCGGGATTTGGAAAATGCGCACGTCACCCAAGTCATTTCAAGGATTAGGCGATAGCTCTTTCGATTTTATTAAAAAAGTTAAAAATGAAGTCGGATTAGGTCTTATATCCGAAGTTACCGATGCGCGCCAAATTACTGAAATTTCTCCGTTTATTGATGCGTTTCAGGTTGGCGCACGCAACATGCACAATTACTCGTTATTGAAAGAGTTGGGGCTGCAGCCAAAGCCAGTCGTTTTAAAAAGAAATTTTTCGGCCTACATCGACGAGTGGCTGAAAGCTGCCGATTACATTGCGCAAGGCGGAAATAATAATATCGTGCTGTGTGAACGTGGTATTCGTACGTTTGAAACTGCAACCCGAAACACGCTAGATTTAAACGCTGTCGTCTATGCAAAAAAACATTCAAAGTATCCGGTCATCGTTGATCCATCACATGCAATTGGTATTGGCGAACTGGTAACACCACTTTGTTATGCGTCTGCAGCAGCTGGTGCCGACGGAATTATCGTCGAAGTTCATCCCGATCCAGCAAAAGCATTATCTGATGGCGATCAGGCTTTAACACTTGAAAATTTTTCGGTAATGATGAAGCAACTAGAAAAAGTTTTAAATGCATTTGATCGCACCTTAAAACAGTAGGTCTAATTATGATTGAACACTCACCCGATCCAGAAATTATAAGGTCCATGTTTTCAAAAGTGGCTGCTAAGTACGACCGAGCGAACTCGGTTTTGTCTTTGGGAATTCATCACTTGTGGCGTAAAAAATTGGTATTTTTATCAGCTGCAAAAGTGGGTCAGCATGTTTTAGATTGCGCGACTGGAACCGGCGATCTAGCGATTGAATTTAAAAAAGCTGTCGGCCCTACAGGAAAAGTCATCGGTACCGATTTTTGCCCCGAGATGCTTGCGCCAGCCCCGCAAAAAGCTAAAGCAGAAAATCTAGATATTAAATTTGAGCAGGCCGACGTAACAGCACTTCAGTACCCGGATAAACAATTTGATATTGTTAGCATTTCTTTCGGAATACGAAATGTTGGTGACCCCATTAAAGCCTTACAAGAAATGGCCCGTGTCGCAAAACCCGGCGGCAAAGTAATGATTTTAGAGTTTGGCCAAATGAGCATTCCAATTTTAAATTCAGCCTACAATCTTTATTCAGAAAAAATTCTTCCGATCATAGGCGGCTGGGTTACCGGTCAGAAAGCAGCTTATGACTATTTACAAAAATCATCGGCGGCATTCCCCTGCCGTGACGAATTCATCGCCTTGATGAAAGAATCGAATGCGTTTAGCTCGATGGCTTTTAAATCAGTCAGCTTCGGCATTGCTTACATTTATATTGGTGTAGTGAAGTAAACGACATTGAATAGTTAGATAACTAAGCTTTATCCAGTCGTGACCACAACAGGTGATCCGCTAACACAAGCCAAGCCATCGATTCAATTACTGGTACCGCGCGCGGAACAATACACGGGTCATGCCGCCCTTTTTTAGCAATATCTTTTATTGATGATGTCGGTTTAAAAGCTACGCGCAAAATTATTTCTTCACCGGTACTAATGCCGCCGCGAATACCGCCATACTTGCTTGAATGCATTTCTTTGTGAAATTCTGATCCCGCTAATTCTGAAGAACTAAAACCTTCACCAATTTCAATTGCTACTGCAGCGCCAAGACTTAACATTGCATTTGCTAAGTCCGCTTTAAGTTTATGAAACACCGGCTGACCAAGACCTGCCGAAGCATTCTTGATTCGTAGTTCAACAACGCCGCCAAAACTTTCCCCTTCAAGCTTGGCTTGCTCTAACATGGTGACAATTTCGTTACTTTGTAACGACGGAAACCTGGTGGGGTAACTGTCTATATTTTGTTTCCATACGGTTTCCATTTCGCTAGGGCTTAATTTGTAAGGTCCAATTTCAGCAGAAAATGCTTTTAGCTGAATTTTTGGCTGAATTTTTTGGATCAGCATCTGTGCTACGGAACCTGCAAGGACCCTGGTCACTGTTTCCCGACCCGATGTCCTGCCACCACCGCGGTGATCGACATGTCCAAATTTTTTCTTCCACGTATCGTCGGCATGACCAATGCGCGCGCTGGTTTTAATTTCTTTGTAGTCGGCCGAACGTTGATTCGAATTTTCGACAATAATACAAATTGGTGTTCCTAAAGTTTTTTCTTCAAATATGCCGCTTAAGATGACCGGAAGGTCGCTTTCTTGTCTGTCTGTTGTGATCGAGCTTTGCCCTGGTCGTCGGCGCGAAAGATTGGCTAATAATAAATCTAAATTAAAATCAACCCCTGCTGGGCACCCGTCAATAACCACACCCAGTGCTTTTCCATGACTTTCGCCGAACGATGTTATTTTAAAAAGTGTTCCAAATGAATTTGCGCTCATCGAAGGCTCCAATATTTTTGCTGCTCTAACGCTTGTGCTTTAAACATACCTAATCCAGATACATAGGAACAGTTTTTTTTCTGCGCGTATTCCAAACCCATAGAATTTTCCACGTAATTTAAATCTAGTACCGCCTTGGGCTGCCAACTTTCAGGCGGGAACAAGGTATCTGATAAGCGCGGCGCGGCCCAGATAACCACATCGGGCCTAAAACTGTTTGCAGCCGCAGTGTAACTGCGAGCCGGAAAAAATTGGGCTTGTGGCAAAATGAATTTCATCATTTCTAAAGTGCCTCCGCCGCCCCAAACTGCAATTTTGATTTGCTCGGTAATCGCTTGTGAATCGATGACGGATTCAAATCCATGAAGATCGGTGTTCTCGGTAACGATTTCGTCGTCAATAACCATCGTGTTTGCTGAATGAAAATGTTCTGCCAGCGCCGTTGGTTTATCTGCAATTAGAAAGGCAATTTTTTTTAGCGGCGACGTCACAGCTGCATACTTTAAACCAAAATCAATGAGTTGGCCGAGGTATTTAGAAAACTCGGTCTCTGATATTTCAATTGCTGTGAAAAACGAATTCTTCTGCGCAAAGAATTTTTGATGAAACTGGGGACTTCTAGAAAATAATACTGGTTTTCCTACGACAGCGGCAAAAAAATCAGGTTTTTTTAAAGGTAACGTCAACCACTGATAAACTGAGGGTTGATCGCTTAGGTCTGTTAAACCTCGGACGAAATTTATTTCCTGCCAATATTTAGCAAGTTGACGGTACCAAAACCATTTGCCTATCGATGAACGTGGTAGAAAGCTTCGGTTGCTTGGATCTTGTTGCTGCCAGCTATGACCTATCAACAAATCCTCGAAGTTTTCCACAAGCGGTGCCAATTTTAAATGACTCCGCTCGATCGACTTTACTGCATCTAGTGCCTTTTCGATTGAGTCCTCGTGCGATGATACAATTCCTTCAAAATTTGTAGGTTTAAACTGTATATCGAAATCTACATCTATTACACCTGGCGGTGGTAGTTCGGCCGTGCGAATGGAAACTAGCCAACGGTATTTGGGATCTTCTTGAACAAGCTTATGAATTTCAGACATTGCGATTAAATCTGATCTTAACTCTATTCGTGCGAAATTCTTTTTTAGACTGTGAACAGTCTTAACTTCATTTTTGGTCAAAGTATAAATTGCATCCGTAATTTGAAAGCTTTCGGATAGAATATTTTTTTCAAAATTGCATGCCTCTTGGATTCCTTCGGGCATATGGTAAATGCTGTGTGCTTTACTTAAATATTGGGGTTGGCGTTCGGTGTACTTAGATTCGTATTCTTCCAGTGCAAAACCTGCAGCAAGTCGCGGTCGGTTCTGAAATATTCGCCCGTGTTTGTCAGTCACTCGGCTAACAAAAACGATATGGTCAGAATTAGCAATTTCATTTAAATTAAAACCCGCACCAAGGCTTATGACATAAGAGGCATTTTCTGTAATTAATTTTTTATACGTTTGTATTTCTGCTTGCCTAAAAAAATCTTCGCCTCTTTCAGTGAATATTTCAGTGACGGATTTACCTAAAGCGTTTTCAATTTCATGATCTAAATCGAAATGTACTACATGCGGAAAGTACCGTTTATGCCGCTGAAGTAACTCAGTTTTTCCGACTCCGCGGTGGCCGACAAACACTTTTTTCATGACGTTGCCTTGATGTGTTGCCAAAACTGAGGGTAACTTTTATTAACAACATTTTGGTTTAGAATATTTATCTTAAAGCCCGCCAAATTTAATAATCCTGCAGCCATAGCCATGCGGTGATCTTCATCGGGATCAAATTCAAGTACTGTTTCTTTATTCAGGAATGAACTTTTTCCATGTATTTCTAAACCACTACTTTTTGCTTCTGTTTTAAATCCACACAATGTTAGCAGTTCTATTGTTTTTGTAAATCGATCCGATTCTTTTGCTTGTAAGTTCTCGGCTCCGTAAAGGTGGGATATACCGTCAGCAAGACTACACAGCACGGCCAACACCGGAAATAGATCTGGTGTCTCTTTTAAGCTGTGATCAGCCGCTTTCCATTCAGAATGTTTTTGCACGGACAACAGGTTTTCAGTCACGTTGAAACTGATCTTCATTTTTTTAAAAATGTTTAAAAACTCGATATCAGGTTGTAACGAAACGCTAGGCCAGTTCGTGATGTTCACGGATCCATTTATTACAGCAGCACTTGCTAACGCAAAAGCCGAGCTAATATCTGGTTCTGCTAAAATATTTTTTTGCTGCGGCACTTGTTTAGCCGGAATACTTATTTCTAACGTATCGTTTTTTGAAGCTACTTCTATTTTAAGACCAAATTGCTGCAGCAGTGCAATAGTCATATTCAGATAATCTGCCGATACTATTGGATGATGAACTTTAATCTTCATTTCACACGGTAAATTCCAGCAGTTTAGTAGCAGGCCGCTAATAAACTGGCTTGATATTTTACCATCGCAGTGAATCGTTTCCGCGTAGTTCCAACCCGCCGACTTTATGACAATCGTAGATGAGTTAACAGTGGTTATGGTTACACCAAGTTGCTGTAAGATATTTTTTAATTCGGCTTGGGGTCTTTGGAATAAACGTTCGTCAGCCTTTATGGTCCACTGGCCCTGATGCCGAGAAACGCGAAAGGTAAAAAATCGTAAAGTCGTCCCACCGGCACCGCAATAAAATTCGTTTTTACCAGTATTCAAATCTTGTAACGACTGCTTGAGGTTTTTGACATCGTCAGATTCGCTGAGGCCTGTAATTTTAAGCAAAGGTTGATAGCTTTGAATAACAAGGGCTCGGTTCATCCACGATTTAGAACTGTCTAAAGGACCGGTGAATGAAAACATTAATGCTCCTGCTTTTGTCGCTTTACTTCCGTAAGCACATCGCTGAACGAAACTTTCTTTCTGATAACTTTTCCTATTTTGCGGATAAAAATAAAATCAATTTCGCTGCTTGAAATTAGTTTTTTGTCTTTTGATAGCAAGCGTAATATTTTTGCTGAGTTTATTTTCTTAAGGCAAGACCGCAATGATTCCTGTGCGCTTGGACCAGCGGCTAAGCAAATTTGCTTGTAGTCAGTAGCCTTTAAATCTTTTCTTTGCAAACTCCACCTTGCGGAAAATAAAATGCCAAGCTTTACAGCCTGTCCGTGGGGTAACTTGAAATGACTTTCAAAAACATGACCCATGGTATGACCCAAATTCAAAACGCGGCGATGCCCTAATTTTTCCAAAGGGTCTTTTGCTACAACTTTTAATTTTGCTTGAATCAGCGTGGGTAAAAGTGAATACAGATTTTTTTCTGAAATTGGCTTTACTAGCGTTGGTGAATTGATGATGGCAATTTTTAAAACTTCTCCCATGGCGTCGTTCGCACGCTCCGAAGGTTGACTCTCTAGCAGCTGCCTGACTAGGTAAACGGTAGCTGCCGGATAGATAGTCCCCACCTGATTTTTTACACCTGCTAAATTAAGCCCATTTTTCCCACCATGGGCTGAATCTATACTTGCTAACCACGTTGATGGAATTTGCACTAAACGGCGTCCGCGTAAAAAAGTGCTGGCTAAAAAGCCAACGAAGTCACCAACACTACCTCCGCCAACCGCCACAAATGTAAGATCTGTAGTTTGCGGAATTGCAGCCGTACTTATTTTTTTCAACAGACCATGAAACGAGGCAAAGGTTTTTAGATTTTCGCCAGCTGCTAGTGGCCAACTGTGGGCAAAGCTTTGGCGCCATGTCTTAAAAAAAGGCTGCTTATCTAAAATAGCATCGTACAGCAGCACTGTTGCTGCTGGAAATTGGCGTCTTGATGGCAGTTTCTGAGAATAAACAAGATCCGTTTTCACTTCACCAATCTAGTCCTTATTAT
>JANPNP010000018.1:0-5186 GCA_031427535.1 Bdellovibrionales bacterium
CATGCTGAGTTCCGGGTTGACGCTGATCTTCAGCATGATGGGCGTTCTCAACTTCGCCCACGCCTCGTTTTACATGCTGGGCGCCTACTTTGCTTACACCACCACGTCGTTGGTCGGCCCGCCAGTTTGAAGTGCATAAGATGAACGGCATTTTTACCATTTTAGACTTGGCTAGCGTCAATGGGACTTTTTTAAATGGCTCCGCAGTTTCATCGACAGATCCCCAACCGTTGAAAAGCGGCGACGCCATTACGGTTTTAGATAATACAATTTACTTTGAACTGCATGATCCCAATTTTAAATTTAAGATGGAAAAAATAGATATTCCTGTCATTCCTGCGGAAAACCCTGGCATGGAAAGTATGCTAGACGAAAATTTTGATATGCCGGCTGAAGATTTTAACCAATACCCCGTAGAAGTACCCACAACAGAAGGTGAACAGCAGCAGCCAATGTATACCGAAAGCGGCGGTAGCCCTTTCACAGGTATGCCAAATGATTCTGAGCCGAATCAGTACTATAATTTCACACCTCCATCGGCTGGAAATTTACAGACTCCATTGCAAAAATTTTTATCTAACAAACCATTAGTTATTGCTGCAACGCTCATATTCTTAGGTGTAGCAGCGTACTTTGGTGGAGCTTTAGACACAGAAGAAGTTCCAACTAATGCAGTGATTACGAACGAAGGCGATGCCTTTGCAAAAATGACGCCCGCCCAGCAGAATGAAATAAAAGAACTTTATTCATTAGCGGAACAAATGCTAGCGCAGCAAAAGTTTGATTTAGCTTTAGAGAAAATTCGAAAAATTCATGAACCACTTCCAGCGGGTTACAAAGAATCAAAAGCGTTGCAGATGCAAGCCGAACAAAGCTTGCTAACGATCGTACAACAACAGGAAGATGAAAAAAGAATACGCGAAGAGGAAGAGCAGCGAAAAATGTTTCAAGATGTTGCAGTAAAATGCGAGAAGTTGCTTGGACCGTTGGTAGAAGTAGATAAAATAAAAGAGTGCCTTGTGCCAATCGCAACAATTGATCCTTCAAATACTGATTACGTTCGCTTAGTTTCAGCAGCCGAGAAGTTTGAAATGGACCGAAAAATAAAGCAATCTGAACAAAAAAGCTATGCCGAACAAGTCGAGCAGTTAAAAACATTATTTGCCGACGCGGAAAAGATCCAAAGGGACGGGTTCGCCTTTAAAGCAATTAAGCGGTATAAAAGTATCGTCAGTTCATCGTTACCCGATCCAGAAAAATTAAAAATCAAATCACAAAGCAGAATTCAATTTATTGAAAAAAAGATTTCGGAAAAAACACAGAAAAGCATTGTGCAAGCTGACACCCTATTTCAAGAAGGTAAGCTTAAGCAGTCCATCGTTTCGCTACGAGAATCATTGGTTTATGATCCTACCAATCAAAAAGTAAAAGATAAGATTGAAACATTCACTTCCGAATTGCGCCGCCAGATGATGACGTTATACCAAGAGTCTGTCATCGATGAAAGCTACGGAATTGTTGACAATTCCGAGACCCGCCAAGGGGCAAAAGATAAGTGGAAAAAAATCGTCGAGCTTGATTTAAAAGATGGTGATTATTTTAAGAAAGCCATTATTAAGCTTCGTAAGTACGGAGTAATGTAATGAATTTTCAGACACGTTCGCACCAAGGTGTAGTGAAAATGCCCACCACCACTGTTCAACAATTACTGGATAACAATTTGATTATTTTTTTAAGATCATGGGGGTCGCATGACTATGATCAAAAATTTACGCAAGAAGTAATGCATTTTTTATCAACTGCGCAGGCTGATATCGAAGTGACATCGCCATTTGACTACCTGGAAAATTTATCGTCGCTAGCAAACAAGGTTCGCATTTCACTTTTGCTTGCGCATGACTATTTCTATAAACTAGAAAATAAAAATTCTTTTTCTATTGGCTTCGAAGTTGCATTATTCATATCTGATAAAAGTGAAATTGCTTGGGCCACGGTTGGCCGCTTCAACTTGCATAAAATCACTAAGCAAACGTCGCAAATAATTTCAGCGTGTGGCACAGATCGCGATCGACAGGTGTTGTTACCTGTGGACCTATTAGGAGTCGAAAAAGATTTCGAGCTACGCTGTGGGTCGGTACGTCGCGGGTCAGACCGTTGTCAGGAAGCATTAGTTGTATCTTCATGCTACGATAATTCATTGGAATTTAAAGTAAATGATACGGCAAGTGACTGGACTTTCGAGCCGTCCAAGAATGATGGTACTTACTGGTTTTCTAAAATCAAATCTGAATAAAGCCAGCTTTGGTTTGGCTTCCATATTCCCCAAATATTTTCTAATGCTAAATTCAAAGAATGCAGTTTTGCGCCTTCGTAAAAGGATTCTTTCTGCAAATCGTAAGGTATTCCTGGTTTTATGGGCAGCGGGCCGACGTTAATGTTTTTTATTTCCGCAGCTTTTTTGTTTGTGCCAAGATGTTTTAGTAGCAATGCCGATAAAGGCTGCGCGATACTTTTTTGATTAAGTCGCGACAGCTCAATCTTAAAGATAGACGCTCTAGAGTTTGGCTTTGACCAGTATTCTCGATTGGTTAAAACCCACGAGTTCCATTCGGACTGATGATCAAACCAAATGCCCAATTCATTTTCAGTTCTAAGTTTTGAAAGCAGCATCGAATTCTCGTCGACAAATTGTTTTTGACGCTTTGAAATGTCAATTGATTCAAGGCCATCGGTCAGAGTATTAAAAACCTGGTTCTTTTGTCCTTCGATAAAGACCAAATTTTTAAAAAGAACTGCAAAGCGGACATAAAGTTTTCTATTCCATGTGTCCGTTGACTCAATCAATAAGCGACGGGGCGGTAGCACCAACGACTTGTTTTGCTTTAACCACGTGTCAGACACATCAAATATGGGAAATGAATCCTGAAACATATTTTGATTGGGGGGCGAAGTGTCGGCCAAAGTTTTCCAAAGACTATGTCCGATGTCCGCTAAACTAACTGGCGAGTCCACTTTCCAAGAGACACCTTCGTCGCCTTTGTTCCGCGGAGGTTTAATTAGCAATGTGACCATGGTATTTTCAGAATTTAAATTCGAGAACGGTGTTTCCGCGGGGCGACTGTAATCGGATTCACCTTGAAGACCAACGACCACAATATAATTTTGATCCCATAAATTTTTAGATTTCAGCTGCGTAAAAAATTTTAAAATCTTATCGTCTAGTTTTTCAAAACTGGAAATTTCAGTTTCGCCTTCGTTAAGGGATTCAAGTTCGGAGTTGTGGATCAAAGAAAAAAATTGAGTTTTATCCTCATTTAAAACATTCAATAATTTTTCCGTCTGAAATTTGAAATCTACAAAGTAGGTTTTCTTTTCAATGAAACTTGCATCATCGAAAATATCAAATCCTGAATGCAAGCGAGTTTTTCGAAGAACAGACGGACTGCCACCAAAAAAATATGTGCGATAGCCAAGGTTGTTAGCGTGTTCTTGCACTGTTTTAACGTTAGCACCCAGGCGGTCAAAGCTGCGATGCAATTTGTGTTGGGTCGGATACAATCCTGTCAGAAGCGAACCAAGGGCTGCCGCTGGTTGGGTCGAGGTCGTGTAGGCATGCGTAAACCGAATGCCTTCTTTGCAAAGTATGTTTAAGCCGGAAGCCAAATTTTGTTTATCATCACCACATGAAAACGTGTTAAATGCCAGCCGATCGATTGCTACGATGATAATTGAAGGTTTTCTGTTTATTTGACAGCTCGTCAAAGACAAAAGTCCTGCAGTTAAAGCAGCACTGAAAATCCAGACCTTAATTGAAGACAGTTTTGACGACGTCATGAACAAAATCCATACTGTTTGAAACGACGCTTAAAGTAAAGAGGAGCTTACAATGTTTGCCGAAAAGATTTTTGCGATTGCTCATTATGCCGATCAAGTGGTTTTAGTTGTCCTTATCATCATGAGCGTAGTCTCGGTTGGAATGATTTTCGAGCGCTTTATGACGCTTCGAAAAGTCTCTGAAGAAAGTTTGCGAATTCGTCTACGGATAAAAATGGCACTTCAAACCAACTCGTTGCAAGATTTCGAAGATCTAGCCAAAGACCCGGTGTCCATCGAAGGCAGGGCGGCCGGCCAATCGATCAAACACTTAAAAGAAACCGGACTTAAGGGTTTTGAAGAAGTATTTAACACGTTTATTCTTATTGAAAAGCCTGAGCTAGAAAAGTATTTAGCCGTTTTAGCGACCATTGCATCTAATGCACCTTTTATCGGATTGTTGGGAACAGTACTTGGAATTATGAAAGCCTTTAATGATTTAGCGCAAGCAACAGATGCTGGACAGCAAACTGTTATGGCTGGAATATCAGTTGCCCTTGTTGCAACTGCTGCAGGCTTGTTCGTAGCAATACCAGCTGGTATTTTTTATAACTACTTTACACGTAAAGTGAAAGGTATTTTAGGAAGTCTTGAAAGCGTCAAAGAGCTTGGCACTGCGTACGCGAAAAAGAAAGGCCTGTAATCATGGCTTTCAAATCAGATTCAGGCGATGACATTATCGCAGAAATTAATATTGTTCCAATGGTGGATGTTATTTTGGTGGTGCTTATCATTTTCATGGTGACCGCACCCATGATAATGAAACCATCGATCAATATCAACTTACCGAAGGCAGCAACCGGTGAAGCCACGGTTCCAAGCAAATTAAATATCACGCTTACAGCCGATGGAAAAATAAATCTAGATGGTAAACTTGTGGATGATGCTGAAGTGCTTGCAACCGCAACGGAAGAAGTGAAAAAAAATCCAGAAATACAAGCGATCATAGCAGCCGATAAAGACGTACCGCATGGTCGCGTGGTATCTGTGCTAGATATCGTAAAAGGTTCTGGCGTAAAAAAATTCGCAATCAGCATCGACAAAAAATAACTAGGCCATTCAAACGTCTTGTTGTAGCAAATCGAACGGCCAGTTTGTATCAAATCAAACGGCCAGTTTGTATCAAATAGATCCGCCGTAAGTCCTAAATAATACGTTCAGCTTATCCGATAAATAGGGGTGAGCTTTTTTTGGCAACAGAACAAAACAATTATCCTTTTCTTCATCCTGTTAACCGGGGTGACAGCTGTTAGTTTTATTGATGATAAGCCTGAAGAAAAAACTAAAAGTTTAACGCAAATTCTTGCTGAACC
>JANPNP010000019.1:0-2557 GCA_031427535.1 Bdellovibrionales bacterium
ATACACTATTACCGATGCCACCGTGGCCCCATGATGGTTACCCCATGTTATGGTTTTGCCCTGATCAGCGCGGGATCATTGAATTTAAAGACGTAAAGCCTCCGAAAAGCTTTCTAAAATGGTACCGCAAGCATCGGGCTAATTTCACTATCACGTTTAACACTAAATTCCCCGCTGTTATCCACAATTGTAGGGCTCAAAAACGAGCGGATCAGGCAGGCACTTGGATTAGTTCACAGATGCAAAAAGCCTACACGCAGTTGCACGCCGCAGGACACGCAGTGTCCCTAGAAGTCTGGCATAAGGATGAACTGGTTGGTGGTATTTATGCGGTTCAGTCGCAAAAGTATTTCAGTTGTGAAAGTATGTTTTTTAAAATTTCAAACGCTTCAAAATTAGCCCTGTTTGAGCTTATTTTGCATCTTGAAAGCCAAGGATACACCTGGATGGATATACAAATGGTGACGTCTGTCTGCGAAAGTTTTGGCGGTAAGCTGATAGCTAAAAGCGAATTCTTAGACCGAATTGACAAGTAAATTAAAAATTAAAGCTGATTTCGTGTCGGAAGTTCTTTCAGTGCTTGTTGTAACCAAAGCTTGTGATCGTATAAGTTGATGTACATTCCGTATTCGGAGCAATCTGAAAGTAAAATTTTCTTTTTCTGATCTTCAACTAGCTTATTGACCCGGTAAACGCCAACGGCAAGAGCAAACAAATACGATTTGTCACGGACTTCCAAAAATAACGGAGCACCCGAATCTCCGTGGCAGATGCCTGCTGACTTCTGTTGATTCAAACTAAAATAGGATTGCCCTAAGGCTGCAGTAGGTACGTGTACCGTGGCTTTTTTTAGAACTCCGTTTAGTTCGGTAATTGCTATCCGGGACGTATCTTTTAGCGCGGTGGTTTTTCCATAACCGGCCATGATCACATCTAGTATATCAAGATTTTTAATGTAATTTTGGAAATCAGGCAACACAGTTACCGGTTCAAAGTTATCTAGGTTTCGATCGACGTACAAAAGCGCAAGGTCAGGGTTTTGCTTTAATTCTTCAAGGGTTAGTAATGCACGGTCCAACGATTGAAAGCTGGGGTGCACAATGCTATCGGTAACTGAATAAATATCCTTTTCATCATCAGCCAGTTCATTTCGCGGATTAACATTTAAAATAATTTTCATCCGGGCGGTACCATTTTTTAAACAATGCGCCGCCGTCAGAACGGACCGGGGGCCAACAACAACGCCGGTACAAAGCCCAAACATAGAGATGTCTTTATTTTTAATTTCTATGCGCTGGGCGACAAGGACAACCTTTTTTGCTAACGGTGAATTTGTGGCAACGTTTTCAGCCCCTAACAGCGAGCGGGTCATCTGGGTCTTGTCCATAAAATCAGGATCTGCACACCCTGTAGATAGGGCTAGGGCTAAACCAATGAATAGGTAACGTACCAGATAAAGTTTCACATGGGTTTTCATAGCAAAAACCGCTGCAGATC
Source organism: Bdellovibrionales bacterium (assembly GCA_031427535.1). Taxonomy (GTDB): domain Bacteria; phylum Bdellovibrionota; class Bdellovibrionia; order Bdellovibrionales; family Bdellovibrionaceae; genus Pseudobdellovibrio. The sequence continues at coordinate 1,498 of JANPNP010000019.1, forward strand.
CAATACCTATACAATGCTATTCTGCAGTGATCGCTGTCAAAAAGTTAGACGCTATACAAAAATAGTCGGCCAAGCACTTTGCTATCGGCAAAAAATTATTTCGCGTATCGTCCAACTTATCCACAAAAAGTTTTAAACAGACGTGTATTTTTCAAATATGATGTTTTTCCCGTGCGAAGGTCTTAAGTCCTTGGTCGTGCCCTCCGAAAAAAGGGATGTCAAATAGACAGGAGCAGCAAATGAAAAAATTAAACGCGGTAACTCAAGGTCTGGTTGTAGGATTGGCAGCAGTCATCGCATTAAGCGGCTGTAGCAGAACTAGCTTTACAAGTGTTGCGCCATCGCTGTCTTTAAAAACAGATATTCCTATGGATCCTGAACCGGCTATAGGTCCAGTTTTTGGTTACAAGTTATCAAACGGTGAATGTAAATCGGATTCGTCGACACAGCTATTGGCGTGTTCAAAATGTAATGTTCCACAAATTCAATTGCAACCACAGTTGTCGAAAAAAGCGCAAGCACTATTAGATGTCATGCTGCTTGCTTGCGGAGTTCCTAATAAATCTGACTTAACTGATGTCAGACCCACGCACGCCATGATTCTTAATAAACTAAATCAAGCTTCTGAGCTAAACTATCCGGAATCATTCCGATCAAGTGATACTGAAATTTTATTGCAAGGACTGACAAATGCAAACGACAGTTCATTAGTTAAGAAAATGTTCGGTGGCTTATGGTATCAACCGCCCTATTCAAATACGTTCGAACAGTATTTTGGTTTAACAGTCAATGAAGCTAAAAGCACTTTTTGTTGGTACGGCGATAAAATGGACGGAGTAATGTCGAACAAGACCGGTCTGTTTTCTAAAGAGTGGCTGGACTGCCAGTATTCGGGTAACCCAATGGGATGCGTTGAAAAGCCAGGGTATGTTGCGGGTAAGGTTTACCGTGCACAGCTTGAAAAATCGTTGCTGTTAGGATTAACAAACCCGTATTCAGCACCGATACCGGATCCACAAAAGAAGTGTTTTTGGGATAAATTTGAGGGCGATGATCTTGT
>JANPNP010000020.1:0-2526 GCA_031427535.1 Bdellovibrionales bacterium
ATGGCCAAGATCGCACGGGCATGATTATGGGACTTTATCGCTTTCGCGTTGATAAATGGTCATCGAAGAAAGCGTATGCTGAAATGAAACAGTATGGCTTTCACCCCATACTGTTTCCACTTGACCGTTACTTTAAGAAAAAGACCGGCTACTCTAATTAGAAGTAGCGCATTATCTTTTTGGTCGCATGGCGCACAAGGGGTGTTTTCAACGCCTTGTGAAACTGCTTATCAAGTTCGTTTACCATGGGCTGATAAACCGGTGCTGGCTTACGCAGAATAAAATAAAGCGCCACACCAAAACCAACCATTCCAGCAACACCGATTAAAAATGGCTTAGGATTTTCTTTCACAGACTTTACAGCCTTGCTAGATAAATCCTGCACTGTACCTTTCGCGTTTAAATAAAAACGCTGGGGTGCCGTGGCAATGTCTTTAGCATGCTGAATGGACTGAGCCGTTGATTCCACTCGATTTGCTAAGCCACTCATTGCCATTTCGAAGCGTTGCACGCTCATGTCCAGGCTTGTTTTTGCCGCTGTGATTTCTTGCTCCTCGAGAAGCAATTTAGTTATATGATTTTGATCCATAAAGATTTCCTTTCGATGCAGTTTTCACTTTATCAATTGTTGTGTTTGTTACTTGCAAGGCTTCTTGAATGCTGCGTTTTGTCTGACTAAATTTTAAATCTTCAGTCTTGATTTTCACAAAAGCTCTGCGTGCTAACGTCCCGCCGATGACAGCACACAAAATGCTGACAATCAGCGAACTTAGCCAGTAGCGCCCGTCTAAAATTTCGCCTAAGCCAATAACCAGGAAGGCTAAAAATGGCAGGACACTGACGGCAAGCAAACCGCCAAAAATAGCCGCTTGCGCGATATGTTTGGTCAAATTCGGTTGCAGCTGCTTTAATTCTGTCGTGAAAAGATTAATTTCACTGCGTAAAACATCTTTTGCGCTGCTGATCACATCATTTAATACGGAACCATAAGAGCGCTCACTGAAAGCTGGGTCGGTCCTCTGATTTTGCTGTGAATACTGGTAGTTGTCCGTTGTAGCCATATAAATCCCTTCTGGTTAAACTGTCGTGTTAAAATGGATGTTCAAAATGTGCTTGCCCTTAATTTTAATTGATTCGTACTTTTTACTTTGTCTAAATCATTTGTTTGTGCAGCGATATTTCCATCATGAGCTGCGACTAGTCTGGTCACTTCTGCGCCAGAAAAGACAATCACTGCCGAATAGTAAACCCATGCTAGCAAAACGATAACTGATCCAGCGGCTCCGTATGCCGATCCCACGGCGCTTTGTTTCAAATAAACGCCTATCCCCGCTTTGCCAATCATAAAAAATAATGCCGTCACCGTCCCACCGATCCAAGCATGCTTCCAGGACAGCCGCTCATCTGGCAAATATTTATAGATCAAGGCGAACATTGAAGTGAAAATTACGACGCTTATAAGATTATTTAGCACTTCAAAAATAGATCCGTCCTGCGTGAAAAAGAAAGATAATACCGCGCTGATGATCAAGGACACCACGGCTAAAAATCCAAGGCTTAGAACCATGCCTAGCGAAAGTATTCGCTTACGTAGCCAACTTCTTTGACTTGAAGTTTCTTTTTTGCTTGTTGCATCCCAGATAACATTCAGCGAAGACTGCAGCTGCGCAAAAACTCCGCTAGCTGAAAAAAGCAAAACAAGAATACCGAATGCACCGGCAACTCCGCCCTTTTGTGGCTGGTTTTGCGCAGCCTCGATCACTGCGGTAATTGCGGTCGAGGCCTCGGGTCCAGTTAAGACATGAATTCGCGATATAAGAATATCTTTCGACTCTGATCCTAACACCCCGACGACAGACATCGTTATAAGAAGCAACGGTGCTAACGCTAAAGCCGTGTAAAAAGCTAATGCAGCCGCAAGAGTTAAAACATCATGAGCCATAAATGACGCAAAAAAATCGGCGAACCATTTTTTTATTTTAACAAATGAAAATTTTTGCACGACTTACACGCTCCCGATAGCATAGTGAGGCAAGCAATGTGCCAACGTGTTTGTTGGCAGGCTGCGATTGTGTTAAAAAATTTGTTGAAGCGTGAGGAATTTTGACCCATGCCTGAAAATTAAGTCTAGTTTTGGCACGTTGAAAACATACTCAAGGAAATTAAAAAATGAGCCTAACAAATTATTTTACTTACCTAATTAAAAAGGTCGAAGAATCAGACAACATAGGTAACGCCGGCAAAGATGTGGTCATCGTGGCTTGGAATGCAGTCGTAAATGAAGTGCCGCCCGAATGGCTCAAACTAAATCCGGTTGAGAAGAAAGAACTTTTTGCTATTTTAAATTCAGATCCAGTAAGTAAGTCATAATTTTAAACATTTCAACTGGACGTTTACTTGTTCTCAATCTTAATCTTAATCTTAAAACTATGAATCCATACATCACTAAAATTGAAGCAAGTAAGCACTCTTTAAAAATAGTTTTTTTAATCCTATTTTTGCAGGTAACCCTAAGTTTTGGCACGG
>JANPNP010000021.1:0-3811 GCA_031427535.1 Bdellovibrionales bacterium
ATTATTACCAACAACAACACCAATAGCACCTGCAGCAGCTGCACGTTTAACTTTGTCATTAAATGCAACAGCTCCACGGTCAATAAAGGCAACATGGCCCTTTACTGCAGCAGCAAGCTCTGCAGATAAATCTTCAGCAGCAAGGCCGATATAAACCAGTTTTCCAGTTACATTTCCAGCGTCAGCAATCTTTTTTGTAGTTGCTGCTTCAATAGCCTCAACGATTAAAGGCTCGGTACCTAACATTATTTTTGACGTATCAAATTTCCAGTTCTGGTCACCGTTATCAACTGATGCAGCTACTGATAGGGCTTCGACAGCTGTACCCGGAGAACCAACGATGTAATCTTGCGCGCCAGAGTTTCCGCCAGAGGCCACAACCACCACGCCACCGTTCACGATATTTTTAACAGCTTCAGAATAAAGTATGTGCGGGTTACCGTAACCACTACCTAATGACAAATTGATCACATCTAACTTATCAGTTGCATCACCATCAGCATTTGGATCGGCAGAATATTCTAACGCCGCAATCACAATTGAATCACTTGTTGAACCATCAGCACCGAAAACTTTAATAGCATGTAATAATGCATCCGGAGCCATTCCGTTATAAGAAGTTACGCCGTCACCAATACCAGAAACAGTTCCAGCAACGTGGGATCCGTGACCACCCTCATCCATTGGATTCATGTCTGGTTTTGGAATGTGCTTAGCAAAATCAGCTGATCCTGAATCGAACACTGTTCCGACCAAGTCAATTCCACCCACAACTTTTGCACTTGGAAAACCTATTGCAGGACCCGATGGGTCGATTGCTTTAAAAGCCTCTTCGGTTCCTAATCCTAGAAACATAGAATGCGTGTAATCAATTCCAGTATCAATAATACCGACCTTGATTCCTTTACCTGTAATGCCCTGCTTATTTAAAGACTCAGCACCAATAAATTTAGCTGAATTTCTTTCAGTTAAAGGATTACTTAAAACAGTGTTAGAATTTTCCATAATTTCCGAACGAGAAAAATTTCCAGAAGTTTCTGAATAGGCGATTTGTCCAAGTCCTTTAATGCGGTCTTGAAATTCGTTTGGCGAAAGAATAGCAATAGCATTTAAAACCATTTTATAACGGTAAATAATTTGAATCTCAGACGAAAGCGCTTTTAGCGCCGCAATTGTTTCGTCTTGTTCAAGTGTGATTTGTTTTAGTAATTCTGCATCGGTAACGGGTTTGCCATCCACTTTTTTTACACTTTGTAATAACGAAGGACTTTTCAACTTCAATACCGCAATAAACTGCTTCGAGTTTTGCGGTCGCGTGCTGATAATGTTTTGTGAATCAAGCAGATGTGGGTTCAATTGATTTTTCTTTGAACTATCTGTGCAACCTGTTGCAACAGTGATTGCTGCCAAAGCCACTAATGATACTAATGCCTTCATTACATTCATACGTTTCCCCCGAAACTTTTAATTTTAAAACTGCGCAAGTTATAAGCTTTTTAATCCCGAAAATCGACAAAATAAGGCCAACTTGCTACCAGATACAATTGGTAAGCTGTAGGTATACAAATTGCGGACCAGAGTGAAAAGATTTCATTTTTAAATTAGATAATTCTGTGATTTCATATATTTACAAAAAAATTATAGCCATCAGGAGATGACACCAATGAAAGCAATGACACTATTCACAGCAACACTTTTAGCAACAACTCTGACATTCGCGCAGGATAAAAAAGCAGATAAAAAAGCTGCCGCAGCAGCAACAACTAAAACTGATGTAACAGGAACCCTAAAATGGACTGGTTACGGCGTCGGTAAAAGCCACACGGGCGATTTACAAATTAAAAAAGGCCAAGTTGAAATGAAGGGTAAAGAATTAGTTGGCGGCGATTTCGTGATTGATATGTCATCACTTAAAACTGCAGATTCAGAAAAACTACAAGGCCACTTACAATCACCAGATTTTTTTGATGTAGCAAAACACCCAGAATCAACTTTCAAAATCACTAAAGTTGAAGCCATGAAAACTCCGGCACCAGATGCTCCAACACACAAAATTTGGGGTAACCTAACTATCAAAGGAAAAACAGAGCCCGTCGAATTGATGGCAACTGTAAAAGAAGCCGGCGGTAAAACAACTGCTGTAGCTACTTCAGAAATTAAAGACCGCACAAAATTTGACATCGTCTACAACTCAGCAAAATTCAAAGCCGTATCTGCCTTGGGCGACAAGCTAATCCAGGACAACATAAAAATCGAAATGAACATAGCCACCAAATAACAAAAAAGGTACCTGCTCACTTTATGTAAGGCAGCGCATAAAAAAAGGGAACCATACGGTTCCCTTTTTTTATTGGCGATAGGCTTCTTTTATCCACTTCGTAAAATCTTTTCTGGACTGTTCCCAGGTATAGAACATGTGGCCACCATTAAAGTGCTTGATGAACATATTTATTTTCTGCTCCGGAAGCAGTCGCATTTGCGACACGAGTCGTTCAGTTGAAAAGTACGGCGTCACTAAATCATAGTAACCATGGCAAATAAGGACTTTCATGTGTGGATTCATACTCATGGCGTAGCGCAAATCATCAGTTGCACCGACGACCATATCAAAAACATGCTTCTGCTCATCACGTTTCCAAGCCATATTCACTTCTGTACTTAGTAAATTATAACGGCGATCAGTTTTAATACCTATCTTATCACGCAGCAACTGATTGATACCACCCGTGAAAACTCGTTCAATTCCCGCTAATGTTGGATCTGGGGCTTCATGCATTTCGCGGTCTGGAAATGGGTCTATCGCCTTTATAGTCGCGTCATAGAATCCAATAACTTGGTAGGCATCTTTTAACAGCTCACGAGCGAATCTCCAAAAACGAATTCGTCCCTGCGAACGCAAAACTAAATCTGGATCTAAACCTAAATAGTCAGAAACCTTCTTCAATGTTGAAAGCCATTGCTTTTCAGGCAGATGATCGCCACCGACGAGTGCGGTCGAAAATTCTCCGGTAGCAAAAGATTCTATCTGCTTTCGAATACCCTCAACCGAACTTTTATTTTTAAAAATCCGTGATTTACCGTGAAATGCAGCTGCCAACGCCATACTGCAGAATGAATCGACATAATGAAGCACATCGTAATCATGACTATTCAATAAAACCCATTCTAAGGCAGGAGAAATTGCAATGACCGCATGAAGACCAATACCGTGCTTTTCTTGCAATAACTTTGCAAGCTTGGCTGACCGATATCCACCGTAGCTTTCACCTGCAACATAAACCGGAACATCCCACAAATTATTCTTTGATAGAAATTTTTCAATGAATTCGCTTAAGGATTCTAGATCACGGTTGATCTGAAAAAACTCTTTTTCATCAAATGGCTTTTTTCCATCTTTACCGTCTTTAGATTCTGCCTTATCTTCATTTTCGATCATTTGGCTAAAACCAGTACCAACGGGGTCAATAAAAACTAAATCAGTGAAGTCGATCCAACTTTCGGAATTATTCACCAGTGTTGCTGGCGGAGGGGGTAAGGTTCCGTCGGCTTCGAATTGCACGCGTAAAGGACCGACCCCGCCCATGTGCAAGTATGCAGAAGCTGCACCGGGCCCGCCGTTAAATACAAACGTCACTGGGCGCTTTTTTGCTTTCGCCGACGACTTAGTGCTAATTTTGTAATAAGTAAAAAACATTTCGGCTAGCGGACGTTCTTTCTTTCTAAGAATCATCCAATCCGACTGAGCCGTTACAGCAATAGATTTTCCGGCGGAATTTTTCCAGATCAAATCTTTTGACGACCCTTTGGGCGG
>JANPNP010000022.1:0-15183 GCA_031427535.1 Bdellovibrionales bacterium
GTCTGGCGTATCCATTGTTACCGAACAAAATGCTTTTCTGACCTGCTCGGGCTTTGCCTGCGACCATTTGGTCTGTGCGGCCGGCGCCAGATTAGGATCTTGCCACTGAAAGTCGACCACGTGATCTGGGCACCAGCGCATTGTCTTACCTGTGTCAGCGCTAAACATTTGATTTACGCCGTCCTTGAAACTGTTTGAAGCAAACAATTGCATCGCTAGAATGACCATTCCTAGACTGAAAAGAAGAAGCACAACTTTGATAATTAATTTTGATTTCATTTTATTATCATAGTGGGATGAACAAAAAAGGCAAATCAGATACACTAGGTTATGAATAAAAATTTTAATTTAGAGCGCTATTTAAATACTGAGCTTAAAAAATTTAAAGCCCCTAACCGCCCTGATGTTTTTTTCGGTGAAACGTACATTGGCGGTGGCACTTCGAAACTTACCTTCTGGAATTTAGCAATTCCTGACGTGAGGGGAATATTAAAGCGACCCCTACCCTTTCATGATCTTTCACTTAGCGAACAATTTCGACAGTTTGATAAAGTCTGGATAAGTTCCCATATTTTTGAAGTGAAGATGACCGCGATTCACTGGTTAGAAAGTCTTAGCACTGAGCAGTTGATTGTATTTTCAAAAAAGATTGCTAAATGGGCACAAAAAATTGATACGTGGGCCGAGTCCGACGGTCTTTGCGGAATTTACGCTCGGATATTTGAAGCCTCTCCAAAAAGTTTGGACAGTGTTTTCAAGAATTGGAACACGCACAAAAACCCGTGGCTGCGCCGATGTTCAATGGTTAGCGTTTTTTATTACTCAAGAATGCGGCGAAAACATGCTTCATTTAAATATGCGATTACTATGGTGAAACCGCATTTAGCAGCCCCAGAATACTACGTGCAAAAGGGATTAGGCTGGACCCTTCGCGAGATTTACAACGTCTATCCTGCTGAAACCACTAAATTTATCAGGGACAACCTTTCGCGTATTCATGCCCACGCCTGGTATGCGGCCAGCGAAAAGATGCCGCTTAAGTTAAAAGCAGAACTTGTTTTAGAACGAAGGAAACTGAGGAAGCTTAGTATTTTCAAATAAGAATTTCGTGTGAGCAAAATTGGTGCACTCGACAGGATTTGAACCTGTGACCACCTGATTCGTAGTCAGGTACTCTATCCAGCTGAGCTACGAGTGCATCGTAAGCTTTGATCGAAATATTCTTCTACAGAAAAGGCCGGTTAAAATCAAGGTCCGTGTGATGGCATCACTTGATTCTGTAAAAGCGCTATGGCACCTTACTGACTTAGCCAATACTACGACATCAATTTTTCATTGCGGAGAAGTGGGTGAGTGGCTGAAACCAGGTCTTTGCTAAAGACCCGTAGTTCCAAAAGAGCTACCGTGGGTTCAAATCCCACCTTCTCCGCCAATTTGTTAATTTTTCTTTTTAATTTCAATGAGTTGAAAAACGTAAATTTCCATACCCACACAATTACCCACATTTCAGTAATTCAATTGAAAGAATAAAATTTACATTTTTGATTCGAATATTGTTTTACTGAATTTTTACTTTTTGGGGTCTTATTATTTCGATAGCAATTGATTCAAGGTGCTCCAATGCAACTTTTCCACCTTCTTTAATCAAAAAATTAATATTTAATTTGCCAGAATTTTCAAATTGAAAATCCATTCTAGGAAATGGAATTGTCACAATTGCACTTTCTTTAAATGCAAAATTTCCATCTATCTTTGCCAAATCTTGCTCTTCAAAACGTATCTTCATCTCAAATTCATAATTTTTGGAGTTAGATGCAAGTCTTTCGAATCGCGCCAAGATGGAGATTGGAAGTCTTATTTCCTTAATATCTTCCTTGGGTAATTCTACTCTAACTCGATCGCCGTAAATTCCCATTACGGAAAATTTATTGCCTACTTCAGTTCTTAAGTCGTCACAAAAAATAAAATCTTTAATTTTAATACTCATTTTTTACCTTATTCTACAGTGGACGTAATTGTTTGTCCTGTGCCAGTTAACTTGTTTCTATCATTCCCCAAAATAAATTCAACATTGATAGAAGTTAAGGGTCCTTCTGTCGTCGAATACGTAAGTGGAATTTTATGATCTCGAAGCATGTTTCCCCAAACTAACTGAACTGTGCTTCTTATTTCTTTTCTATCAAATTTGTTATCCGCAATATGGACAATCCACGGCATAGATTTAACTATTCTTAACAGAGCAAGTCCCGAAGCTGACACTTTGCCAGAGCCCCATTTCGAAGAAATAGTACGTTGTGGAATTTCAAAAGCTCTTTCAATATAAGCTAGCTTCATACCAGTTTCTGAAATCGAACTAATTAAATCTTTTGCAAGGTTAACTCTTGCGTTAGCCATTGCAAGCTCTCTAATACCATCTGCCTTGCCATTAAAATCTCCCTCTTCACCGCAAACTTCGCAGGCGTGAATTGGAATTTGGTAACTAAATTCAGATCCTAAGGTTAGTTGCCTAACTTCAGTTATATTCAAATCTTTAATTTTTTCTGAGCCACACGCAGGACATTCTAAATTATTCATTTTCTTCTCCGTTCAAACTTTTGGGGAAAAAATCAGCCAAACTACTTAAAGCATTTTTAGGATTCAAATTGTCTTTATGAAAAGATTTAATATGGATCTTAGTGTTGTCATTTTTTTTCCTATGATACGCTAAATATCCGAACTTTGTTCCAGTGCGGAACGTATATGGCGTGATAAAAACACCAATCAACTCTCTCGACTCATCACATCCCTTAAAGACCGCATCTTCCAAGTTTCCATCGCCGATAAAAATTTTAATTTCACTCTCAGTCGGCAAATTAAAGTCCTTGTTACCGTCTTGCACCGCTCTGTTCGATAAGCTTACATTTGAGGGGTGGTTGTTACACATATCAATAAGCTCCGTTAAATCGATCTTTTTGGAATCATCCTGATTACTCATTATATCGGCCTTTTAATTAAAAAGATTAGTCTAATTTATACCCTTTGCATAAAAACACACCTAAGTCTACCACATTTGGACTAAAATGTATACTCAAAGTATCATTATTTCTCAGTATGAGTCAGTCGAGCCGCCGTTGCGTAGGGTTTGGCTGGCTTACTGGGGGACATCCCATTAATCGTTAAGAAAAAATGTCGGAGTACTCATCCGCTTTTATCTGAAAATTGCTTTGTGATTCGCATAGCTTAGCAATCATGGGAACACATACCCACAAAAGTACCCCCACAATTTCAGTCAAAAGTTCAGCTTGTGAGAAACATTTTATAAATTTCAAAGTCAGATTGGCTGTAACAACAAAAGATAACTTGTTGGACGCTTGAGTATTTCTTAAAGTCTTTGATTACTCTAACTGCAATCTTAGCTGCTTCAAGACTTGGGTAACCGAATACGCCAGTGCTAATGCAAGGAAATGCAATGCTTCGTATGTCGTGTGATTCTGCGATTGTAATAGCCAAAGAATATCTATCCAGCGCCTCTGCGCACGTCAACAGCGTAGATAAGAATCTAGGAAGCTTTGAATTTAAACTCTGTCATTTCTTCAACTAATGACCTTAATGTTTCGCGATTAAAATTTTCCAACTTTTGCAGCATCATTTGATTGTCTTCTTTGGGAATAAAAAACTGTGCGAGTAGCATCTGATTGAACAACAAATCTGGGGGTCAGCACCTGAAGCTCATAGCGACTCAAAGACTTTGGCTCTGAAAATGCCTCCAGCTCAAATACAACCACCGGCCAGTGTTCGCCTACTTTACGGCTCTCTCCGCCAATTTTGAAAGTACACGAAATACTTTGCCTTTGCTAAGCTGCCAAAATTTCGATTGTCAATTTAGGGTAAAGAGCCATTGCATACCCAAGCAATCTTTCAATCGAGTACCGCTCAATTTTATAGTGCAAGACTCGGCTGGTTTCTGGCTCATCAAGACCAATTTTTTCAGCCAGCTCTTTTTGGGTCAGATTTTTGGACATTTTGTATTCTAAAATTTTACCACAAAGCTTGTATTTGATCTTGTCGCCTTCGGAAGCATTTTTAGGAATAACAGTGCTTCCAATAACGTCATCAGACGACAGCTTCTTGAGCATCTCTTTTAGGTCTTTTTCATCTGGATACCTTACAGTAGAGCCGTCTTTGAGTTCAATTTTTCGCGCCATGACTACCTCCGAAAAGCGTTTATCACGCCGATATAGATTTCATTTTTTTCTAAAAGCCAAATGAGTCGATAGCTGACTCCATTCAATACAAGTGGGTCCGTTTTGAAATACTGAAAACCATCTTTTTCAGCCTCTGGAGTAAACGTTTTCCCGTCGAGCATTTGCACAAGAATTAAAATAATCTCATCATCAACCGAGTCGCTATGTTTGAGCTCGTAATGAGGGTCAATTACGACTCTGGCAATGGCCCTCGAGTTGACAGTGATAGAAATTTTGTAGTCTCTTCGCCCATTCATGCTAAAAATAAATTTAGCATGAATTGTCAAATTTGACAACTCATTTCTATTTTATGAATCTCTTCTTTTGGGGGTCCCATTTTCTTCCTGATAGCTTGTCCCAAACAAACGCCTGGCTGGCTCCTATGTACTTTGCCACCTTTATGGTTGATCGGAACTGCCTCATCAGCGCCCGAAGCTCGTCCTGACTCAGCGCTTTCGGCTCCGGCCAAGCCTCCAGCTCAAACACAACCACCGGCCAGAGTTCGCCTACTTTACGGCCCTCTCCGCCAATTTGCAGAATGTGACTTAATCAATAAAAACCCTGTACAAGGTGGAATCATTCCCTCGTACTAATCTTAGCACCTCAGCAAAATCCGAACTAAAGCGTTCCGATTGTGTTCCGCCCATTAAAGTAATGACTTGCGCCGGATCGAAACTCGAAAACATCCCTAAAGAAAACTCCATTCTAGTGATCAAATCGCGAATCATGGGAATACGAAATGGGATGCGTTCAGCATCGCTTGACATAAGCCATTTCAATTCGTGAACCATGTTGCTAGGCTGTTCTTCTAAAATATCTCTGGCTTTGTATTTTGTGGCAAGGCCATCTGAACTTTGAACGTTGCTGTCAGCAGTTCTTTCCGAATAGTAACGTTCAACTTGGCGAGCGGGTTTAGCTGTAGCGCCCATTTCGCCGTACTGCTCGGCGCTTGCTGAGTAGGGTTCAAATCTTGCGGTAAATTGTGGAATCAGTTCAGTTTTAGCGTAGGCCATTATTCGTTCATCACCGATTTGAGCAATTTGTTTTTTAAGTTCTTCCATAGCGTCCGTGACTTTAAGTTTTCTAACATGTGTCCAGAATTCAGATTTCAAAAGTGTTCCCGTTGAGTTCGGAAGTGCGAAAACTTCTGCTGCCCATTCAAGGCGAACATAAAGGGGTTCATCTTTTGGATTTTCTAAATGTTTTCGACCTAATGCTTTGACGGCTTTAAATACTTTAGGATGTCGACTCCAAACCATTGCATGCGCTAAATCATGGGTGCCACGCTCGATAGCCATCAGACCCTGGCCCAACATTTCGTGAAAGTCTTTGGTCGAAAGAACGCTTTTTCGTCCCGGAACTAAATCAGTGCCACCAGGCAATGGATCAGCTAACGAGTGGTAGCTAAACTCGGACGCATTAACCTCACGATAAACATGGGTTAATCCAATTTGATCCTTGGCTGGTACTCTGGTTTGATTTTGATAGGCCCGCAATTTTGTAGCGACTTCGAAAATGGTTGGCCAACGAAAGCTGCCTTTTTCTTCAAGGGGAATAAAACCGACTTCTTTCCAAAGCCTGTCCCTTTCTGTTTTGGGATTACGAATAGCTTCCCAAGCCTCATCTCTGAACCCAACGCCGAACTTGATGGTTTCTTCGCGATGTTGAATGTGTTGAGCTGCGCGAAACCCTTTTATGGAAGATTCGAAAAGTTGCTTGTATTCCGCATCTGTCAAAGTCGTTCGCGACTGAATTTTTACACCGATGACTGCGGCGTTTTGAGGTGAATGTCGAGCAAGAACATAAGTAAACGCGTCAGTCCAATGTTCGAGAGAGCCCTTCCCGAACTTTGCATTGTGCAGTCCAGACAGCAACCCTTCGTAAGAAGTCTCTTTTAGTAATTGAAGAATCTCTGTCTCATTATGAGTTGATTTTGATTCTACTGAACGGGTCGTTACTGCAGCGGGTGCTAATGCGCTAAAAATGGCTTCGCACTTGACTGACGCATAGACAGGCGAATGGAACATGATAAAGATGAATGCTATTAGATAACCCATAACACTCAAATGAGCAATAATGATGCCTTCAGTGGCCTTCGTACCTGATGACGGAGCAGTAGCGACTAGAGATTTTGGTATGGACATCATGTTTCAGCCTCGTATTCCTTTTTCTTTCGGACTTGAGGCCACACAAATTCAAATGCCACATCAATCAACAGTGTTGTGAAATTCTGGTACTAGTTTCGCCGATCAATCATAGTTTTAAGTAAAAAAGTCACATTCCTTATTTGCCTCCTCTGAAACTTGTCCTATAGATATACAAGTTTCAGAGGAATGAATAACTTCTTCGCGCAGTTTTTTTCGGTATCACGCCAACACAATAATCAAAAGACATTGATTATCTAATCAATAGATCACCACCAGCTTTAAGAATTCTCCACATCAGGGTTTGCACCACTGTACCCCTTGCCTGATTGTCCATTTCTTTGCTTCAATAAAGAGTAGCGACTACTCGCAAAAAACAAAGGATGTTCATATGAGATTTTCACGGTTAACAAAGTCGACAACAGTAGCAGTTTTAACTTTTTTAATGTCAAGCGTACCAAATGTTGTTGTTGCTGAAAGCTTAGTAAATTTGCCTAATCAAATGATTGCTACCAGTTCTGTGTTAGCTGAAGTTAGTCGTTTAGATGCAGAACAAGAAATTAAAAATTACGTTGCTAAAACCGAAGTTCAAGCAGAGCTTTTGAAGCATGGAATTTCTGCTGATGAAATTAATCTACGACTTGCTACTTTATCAGAACAAGAAATTCGACAGTTGAACGGTCAAGTTCACGAAGCCCGTGCTGGCGGTGACATCTTGGTTGCAATTTTACTAGTAGTTTTGATTATCTTTTTAGTTAAACGTATTTAGTTCAGTGCGATTTTCTGTATTCATTTATTTTTGCAGCTGTTTATTTTTAGTTGGCTGTGTAACAAAGGCTGTGCAAACAGAAGCTTTGCTTGCACAGCCTTTGACAGTTCCACAATCTAGGAAAATAAATAATGTTCCTTTTATTGACCAAGCTGTCGGCCATTGTGGGCCTGCGACACTAACGATGGCTATGCAATGGGCCGGCTTACAAGTCGAAGTAAATCAAATCGCAGCCCAGGTTTATACTCCGGGTGCAAAAGGCAGTTTTCAAGCTGACATGATCAGCGCCAGCCGCAGACAAGGCTTAATGGCCATCCCGATAAATAGTTTATCATCCTTACTTACTGAAGTTGCTGCGGGCCATCCCGTTATTATTTTTGAAAATTTAGCACTAAGTTGGCTGCCACAGTGGCACTACGCTTTAGTGCACGGTTACGATTTACAAAAACAAATTGTGATTATGCATTCCGGTCCCACCGCAAATTATCAATGGGACTTAAGCAAATTTGAGCGGTCGTGGATGTTAGGGGAATACTGGGGGCTGGTTGTTTTACCTGCTGGTGAATTGTCGGCAACAGCAAGCGAACTGACCCATGTGACCGCAGCAGTAGGACTTGAAAAAGCGCAAAGAAATACCGAGGCCGAAAAAAGTTACAGAAAAATTTTACAAAAATGGCCGACAAGCTTAGTCGCTTTAATCGGGCTAGGTAACTTGGTGTTTAAAAAAGGTCAGCGTAGCCAAGCCGTGAAGCTTCTTCGGCAAGCCACAAAAGCACACCCGCATTCTAAAGCAGCATGGCACAATTTAGCTGTCGCTGAAGGAAACTAAAATATTGACGCTAAACTTGTTTTAATGAGTAATACGAAAAATGTCGAATCAGTTATACTTTCAATCTAGAATTCCAATTTTTATCAGTTTAGGTTTTCGTGAAGCCGCTTTACCTAAACTGCAAGCTTTCGTAGATTTACTTTGGTCTGCAAATGAAGATTTGAATCTGATTAGTCGAAAAATGTCGTATGCTGAATTAATTGATAACCATGTTATTGACTGTTTGCTTCCACTAAAACATTTTCCAAGTCATGTTAAAATAGCCGCTGATTTTGGTACGGGTGGTGGATTACCCGGCATTATTTATGCAATTCAGTTTCCGCAAATTCAGTTCGAGCTTTTCGAAAAAAGCATAAAAAAACAAGAATTTCTAAATAGCTGCAAGGTGATCATAAAAAATTTTAAAGTTCATGGCGAAATACCATTGAAGCTTAAAGATGTTGATTTGATCATTGCCCGAGGATTTAAAGCCATCGATGTTATTTTAGACATCAGCCGAGAATACTTTCACAGCAAGGGTAAGTACTTTTTGTTAAAGGCCCGTGCCGAGAAAATCGAAGTGGAATTAGAGCTAGCTACCAAAAAATTTAAATTGCTAACAGCAAAAAAAATCGCGCTGACATCTCCAGTACTTGATGTCGAACGCCATCTAATTCTTATAAATTAAGCGAAGGTGGTTGGGAATACTGCGTTTTTCCAGACATACCTAAATAACTTAAAACATCCGCCGCTTTGTAGCTTTTGCCACTGCTGCTGATTTTTAAAATTTTCATAAGATTATTTAAATCATCACCGGCAGTTATAAGTGGTTTTTCTAATGTTAAGTCGCTTTGAATTTGCGCCATTCCAATGTCAGCCATTAAAGCGTTACAAAGACATTTACGTCCGACAGTATCAGCTTCAACCCCACCTTTTTTTAAATAATCTGCAACTGGTTCTGCTGGGCACCTTTGGCTAACTTGGCCTTCGGCCGTCTTGTAGGCATGACGTAAATAACCAAGGTCACAAATACGCGGACGAGCTTGATAAACACTGTCTTCAGACATGGTGTGAGTAAGTCGTACAGCTTTAAATGGAAAGCCTGTGGGCGACGAAACGGGGTCAGTAAACACCCAACCATCTTTCGGATTTTCGCCGTTTAACAACTTGGTAATCACTTCTTGTTTCAATTTTGTGTCAAAACCAGATTCGTCACAAAAAGCAAATAAAGTTCCAACTTGAATTCCGTGTGCACCTTGAGCTTGAACTTCTTTTATTTTTTCCGGAGTTGCATAATAGCCAGCCATCCAGAACGGTAATTCCAAAGCCTTCATTTCAGACAAGTCAACTTCATCACGTACGCCGTAAATAGGTTCACCCAATGCATTTAACTGCATAGGACCCCTGGGCGGGGCATTGTGCCCGCCGGCAAGTGGGCTTTCGACGATAAAACCATCAACCGCGCCAGTTGATTTCTTTTTCAAATTCGCAGCAAGCGTGCTGGATGAAACGATTGGGAAAAAATAAGGACGCTTTAGCGGAAATAAAAATTCTTCACCCAAAACTTCTGCTGGGTTAAAGCTTGTTTTAAAATTATCATCAGGACCTGCGCCCGCAACAGAAACTTTCAACGAAGCTTCCTGATTTTTACAAAGTAAATCAATAGCTCCGGGAATTTCGCGGGGTATTCCCGCACCCATAATAACGTAGTCAACATCCGCAAGCATCGCGCCATACAGACAAGCTAAATTTGGCAAAACAATTTTCTCAAGCAGATTAATACCAATTTTTCCGGCGTGTCCTTCTTTCGCTAAAAAGACTTCAACAAAACTAGCAACCACAGTTTGCTGCAAAAGTGGTTTTGAAGATTTTAAATTATATAAAGGCGCCCGCTTGTAAGATTGACTTTTAGACTTACCACTTTCGACGTAATACAATTCCAAAATTTTTGTGACGATGCTTTGCACTGGAAAATGTGCCAAGGCCCGACGAGTTGTTCCATCTAAATCGCCATCCTGCAGCCGCCGCACCAGGACAGAGTTTATTGCAGTGCCAGATACCACACCCAACTGCCCAAGTTTTGAAACAGTTTTTGCTAAGATCCAATTTGAAACTGCGATTCCCATTCCGCCTTGTATTAAGCAGGGGTGTTTTTCTGTAGTCATGTATCAGGAATAAGGTTTTTAGCCCCGGGTTTCAAGTTAAAATCTACTGATCTTACGCACAGTGGTTATCTGTGTTGCCATGCAAATATTATCTGTCTAAAATGAGCTCTTGTTTAAGAAAGAGCCTTATGACTGATTTAAAAAAATATACGATTTTAGTAGTTGATGACGATTTTGATTTACGTGAGCTCATGTACTCTATCTTCGATATGCAGGGATTTCATGTCATATCTGCTGACAGCGGCAATAGCGCCTTTGAACTTGTCAAAAAAGAGCCTGTGCACTTGATTGTATCAGATATGCGAATGCCTAGCGGAGATG
Source organism: Bdellovibrionales bacterium (assembly GCA_031427535.1). Taxonomy (GTDB): domain Bacteria; phylum Bdellovibrionota; class Bdellovibrionia; order Bdellovibrionales; family Bdellovibrionaceae; genus Pseudobdellovibrio. Next base: position 10,431 of record JANPNP010000022.1, read on the forward strand.
GCATTCAGCTGCTGCAAAACGTCCGCGAGTATAACCCTGCAATTCCTATTGTTATTTTTGTGACGGGGTTTTCGGATGTCTCTGTTGATGACTGTCTTGCAAAAGGTGCCAAGGCAGTTTTTACAAAACCCTTCAATCAGCGTGAATTAATTAACTCTGTAAAAACTCAACTTAATATACCCTTAGACTAAGGTTTTTATCTAGGCATCGTAAATGATCCGTGCTACCTAGCTGGCACTGACGTTTACAAATTGATGCATTGATTCACATGGCATTAGGGGAAAAAATGACACAAAAATTACTTGTAATCCTGATTATATTATTAGGTATTTCAATCCAAAATGCTTTTGCCCAGGTTTGGGAAGAAGGCATCGAAACAAATGCGGCGCCAGTCGATCCAATTGTTGTTGAATTTAATGAAACTGATTTTCAGAATAAACCCTACCTACGTGAATTTACGAATGTTGTGGTCATTAACAAGTCGAATTCTGGCCCAACTAAACAAACATTGCGCCTGTATGTTAACGGTCAATTAAAATTAGCTACAAAAATTTCTTCTGGACGCGAAACTTATGAAAAAGGCTGTGGTCCTGGTCAAGAACCTAAACGTGATCACTGTTCTGTGCGTGCTTATTGGTCGACAACTCCGGTCGGCTATTTTGATACAGATAAATTAGACGAGCGTTATTTTTCCAATTTATGGCAGACATGGATGCCTTATTCGGTATTTTTTGAATCAGGCATTGCAACCCATCAAGCGCCCGCAGGAACAGAAGGCAAATTAGGAGCACGCGCCTCAGGTGGCTGCGTGCGCATGCATCCAGACAAAGCTCCGTTACTTTTTAAAGCTGTGACTGACGCTGGCAAAGGACTTGTCCCTGCACTTAACCGTGACGGTACGTTAGCAAAAACTACGGCTGGCGATTCAATTCGAAAAATTGCGTACAAAACTTTATACATTGTTGAAAACAAATCAGAATAGCGCGCTGTTGTGATAGATTTAGCAAAAACAGAATCAGAACTGCTTCGCCATTTAAAAACCAAAGATGAGGATCGCAACCAAGCTTGGGACGACAAGTTCTTCAAGCTGTTGTGTGATAGTGAATTGAAAATGAGTTCACCAGATCCACAGCAGGGACCCGATGGATGGCCTTATCTAATGACAGATATTGGTTCTGCAGCAAATTTAGGTTCAGAATCGCAAGACTCGGCACAAAAAATTTTTCACTGGCTTTCTAACCGGGGTATTGGCTTAGTTGTTAATCCACTTCGTCTACCCTATCCAGACTTTGTATTTTCGTATGGAATGATTTGGTCATTTCGCGAAACTGGTTTTTTTATTAAATACGAAGACCGTGATGAAACTAAGTTGCTATCGATTGAAAATGTTGATCATGCAAAATTTGGCCCCCCGTCGGCTGCGTACTTTCCTGATTACGCGCGAAAGATTTTAAAAGATTTTTTGGCTGATCAATCCGTTTTTGCTCCAAAAATATTAATGGTTACGACCGATGACATAAACTACGATTTATGTTTTTCCTTAGAATCGTTAGCCAATCCAAAACCAGAAGAACACGATGGAATATTAGAAGCCATCGCGTGGTTTTTGCCGCCCCATTATTCATTAGCAATCATCAGTGAAGCTGGACTGCCCGCGTTTATACCGCTTTAGGTCTAACGCCCAGTCTAGCTGGCTGCGTTCCACCTGACCTGACCTGCAAACAGTGATAAATTCTAAGGTCTTAGAGGTCGCTATGCTTAAAAAAGTGCTTGTTGGTATTTTTGCTTTAACGTTAATTTCGTCTGCCGGTCTTTACTTACTTTATTTATCTGTAAAAAGATCATTACCTGAAATTATTCAAGTCCAAGATTACAAGCCCCTGTTGGTTTCTCAAGTGTATGACCGCAATAATAAAAAATTCGGTGAATTTTTTCGCGAACGTCGCGCGCTTGTTCCCTACACAGATATTCCGAAGCATGTCATCAATGCTTTCTTAGCTGCAGAAGATGATCAGTTTTTTCAGCATAAGGGAATAAATTTACAAGCGCTACTGCGGGCTGCAATAACGAATATGCGCGCTGGTCGCAATGTGCAAGGTGGATCAACGATCACACAGCAGGTTGCGAAAACTTTGCTGCTAACAAACGAGCGAACGCTTTCAAGAAAAATGCGCGATATCTTATTGGCATTGCAAATGGAAAAAAACTTAAAAAAAGATGAAATACTTTATCTTTATCTGAATCAAATCTATTTTGGACAAAGTGCTTACGGAATTGAGATGGCAGCACAAACCTATTTTAAAAAATCCACGAAGCAATTGACTGTAGCCGAAGCGGCTATTTTAGCTGGTTTACCAAAAGCGCCATCGGATTATTCTCCGGTTAAGAACCCTTCGCGCGCTAAAGAACGACAGATCTATGTTTTAAATCGTATGGCTGACGTCGGCTTTCTTACAAAGGCCGAGGCCAAGGACGCCATTCAACTACCGCTAAAAGTTTATCTGCGTGAAGATTACGAACAAATGGCGCCATTCTATTTAGAAACTGTGCGCCAACTACTGATTCAGCAATTAGGTGAAGAAATTATTCTAGATCAGGGAGTAAAAGTTTATACCTCGCTTGATCTTGAGGCGCAAAAGGCTGCAAATGCTTCAATGGTAAAAGGTTTAAAAGAACTTGACCGTCGCCAAGGTTTTCGCGGCCCATTGAGCAACTTAACCGTTGAAACTGAAGTTGAAGAATTTCTTAGTAAGCAAAAGAAAAAATTGATCAGTGAATCTAACCCCGAGCGAACTATTTTACCCGATGGAACTTTCGCCGAAATTGAATGGCTAGCCACCAAGAAAAATCCGAAAGCCGTAAAGGTTCAAACTGAAAAGCTACCCTCATTTATGAAAGTGGATTCGACTTACGAAGGAATCGTCTTGAACGTTGATGATGCAAACGGGTTTGTCGAAGTGCAATTACCCGAAGCCAAAGGACTTATTTTATTTGATTCCATGAGCTGGGCACGAAAACCAAACTTTGAAAAAAAATCTGAGCTAGATCTAATTAAGAAACCATCACAGGCGCTGAAAAAGGGCGATGTGATTTTAACCAAAATTGTTAAAGCAGAATTTCAGTGGGACCTGACGAAAACTAAAAAGGGCGCCGTTCTACCGGATGCAAAAGCCTATCTTGCACTGGAATTAGATCAAGAGCCTTTGGTCGAAGGGTCGCTGTTATCAATCGATCAACAAACGCAAGATGTGCTGGCGATGGTGGGCGGCTATAGTTTTTTACGCAATGAATTTAATCGAACACTGCAAGCGGCTCGTCAAACTGGTTCTGCTTTTAAAGCCTTAATATATGCGGCAGCTATTGATAAGGGCTACAATCCCTCGACACAAATTATTGATGCACCAATTATTTACAAACAAGCGGGCACGGACGAAGAGGGTCAGGGTGACGAAAAAGTTTGGAAGCCGTCCAATCATGGTCGCGAATTTAGCGGTGAAATTACTATGCGTAATGCCCTAGTTAAATCGTTAAATATTCCTGCCGTGAAAATTATGGAAGATATTGGCGTTCCGTACGCAACTGAGTTTGCACATCGCTTAGGAATTTTTTCAAAATTAAATCCTGATTTTACTTTGGTATTGGGCTCTAGTTCATTAACTTTATATGAAATGACCAAAGTGTTTTCCCAGTTCGGACGCCTTGGTGTTCGCACGCGGCCAAAGATGATAAAAAAAGTTGTCGACCGCGAAGGAAAAGTTTTAGTTGAAGCCGTTTCACTAGAATCTAGATTTTTAGAAGAAACTAAAGAAATGGAAGATGCGTTTGAAGAAAAGCGAAAAGCATTTTTAGCAAAAACAGTGGTGCCAACAACAGAAGGCTTAGCAGATTCAGATCCTAAGTTTGTAAAACCAGTAAACTCTTTTTACTTTGAAAATGCCGAACAGTTGATTCGTCCACAAACGGCTTACGTGATTACTAACATGCTAAAAGGCGTTATCGAAGACCCGAACGGAACTGGTGCACGTGCAGCATCTTTGGGACGCGAAGTTGCTGGAAAAACAGGAACTACCAATGGTTATGTTGATGCCTGGTTTTTAGGTTATACTCCAAACATTGCTACTGGCGTTTGGGTCGGATTTGACAAAGAAAAATCTTTAGGACGATCTGAAGTCGGTGGAAAATCGGCGCTGCCGATATGGTTAGACTATATGAAAGACGCGCATCGTAATTTGCCAATGCTCACATTTCCTGTGCCTGACGGAGTCAAATTAGTGAAAATAGACTCTGAAACTGGTAAGCTGGCCCATTCGGCTAGTAACCGCATTGTGACTCAGGCCTATATTGATGGGACAGAACCAACTGCTGCTGCAAGCCGATCTGAAGAAACAACAGATCACTTAAAGCAGGACATCGATGAGTAATCGTAATTATGCAAATGAGTAAAGACATCCACATCTGGGGCGTAAAGCAAAATAATCTAAAAGATATTGATGTGCGCATCCCGATCGGGAAATTAACTGTGGTCTGCGGACCATCAGGTTCGGGTAAAAGTTCGTTAGCATTTGAAACTTTATTTGCAGAAGGCCAACGACGCTTCATCGAAAGCATGTCCAATTACGCGCGTCAGTTTTTAAACAAGGCACCGAAGCCCGATATCGAGGGTATTAACAACATTCCTCCGGCAATATCTATCGAACAGAAAAATACAGTTAAGTCGAGCCGTTCGACAGTTGGCACAACAACCGAACTTATC
>JANPNP010000023.1:0-4004 GCA_031427535.1 Bdellovibrionales bacterium
GCTGTAACAGCACACGCTCTGCCAGAACTCGGTTAAACGTTTTCACCGATGCTATGTCTTCAACATCAGCATTACGAATTTCATCAATTGATTTGAATTTGGTTAAAAGCAATTTTTTTCTTTTTTCGCCAAGCCCCACAATATAATCAAGTTCACTATCTAAAGACGATTTTTCGCGGCGCTCGCGGTGAAATGTAATGGCAAATCGATGGGCCTCATCGCGAAGGCCAACTAAAATTTGATAGGCTTCGGTATTGGTTTTAAAAACAACGGGATTAGCCCTACCGGGTAGGTAAAAACGCTCTTCCGAACTTTCAACGTTTTCAGCTTTAAAATTAGATTCAGTTCTGGCTTTTGCTAGACCAACTACGGGTATGTGGGTTTTATTTATTTCCTGCAAGATTTTTACGGCTTGTGAAAGCTGACCTTTACCGCCATCGACCACTATTAAATCGGGATCTTCATATTCGGCATGGCCAAAACGCCTTTTAAGAACCTCGTACATCGAAGCAAAATCATCTATACCTGTCACCGTTTTAATTTTATACCGACGGTAATGTTCTTTTGCAGGAATTCCATCTTCAAAAACCACCTGGCTAGCAACGGTTTCCGATCCTTGAAAATGTGAAACGTCAAAACACTCAATACGGTGGGGTTTCGATTTTAAATTCAGTTTGTTGCGTATTTCTTCTAAACCTTGCTTTTTTTCTTCATCTTTAGAAACTTGTTTTTCAAAGTGCGCTTTTGCATTTGTAGATGCCATCTCTACCAGTGCGGCGCCTTTTTCGTCTGTTGCAAATCGCACTCCTATCTCGCGACCAGTACGGGCTTTTAAAACGTCCTGCAAAAGCCGATGTATATCATTTCCTAAATCCACACTCAGCAAAACTTCGTCAGGAATAAAATTATCCTCGTAGTATTGGTTTAATAACGACGCTAGCCACTCCCGCGCATCTTCATCTGGACTGTTCGGATCTACCGAATTTACAAAGTGTGAACGATTGCCAATGACCCGTCCGGCCCGTATGTGAATGGTTTCAATCATCACGCCACGCTCGTCACCAAAGTAACTAACAGCATCTTGGTCTTTTTCTGAGGTATCATTAATAATGGTCTGTTTTTCAATAATACTTTTAATCGCAAACATTGAATCCCGCATTTTTGCAGCCACTTCGAATTTTTCTTCGCCTGCATTAATGTGCATCTTTTTTTCAAGATCTTTTATTAACTTTTTACTTCGGCCTTTTAGAAAATCTTTCGCACCTTCCACATCGGCACGGTAGTCTTCTTTAGTAATTAGTTTTACACACGGAGCCGTACAACGCCCGATTTGATGAGTCATGCAAGGGCGTGTTCTGGTTTTGAAAACATGATCTGTGCAATCTCTAATTTTAAACAACCGGTTCAAAAATCGTATCGTACCAAATACAGCGCCCCCTGAGGTATACGGGCCGAAGTAAAGGCTACCGTCTTTTTTTACTTTGCGGGCTAAATACAGCCGTGGGTAATCGTTTTGCCAGCTTAACTGAATGTAAGGATATGACTTATCATCTTTTAAGCGGATGTTGTACTTGGGCCGATGTTTTTTAATTAACGAGGCTTCAAGCAAAAAGGCTTCTACTTCGGTTTTCGTAAGTAAGTATTCAATTTCAAATATATTAAAAACCAAAGCTTTCGTCTTAGCCGAATGGTCTTTGGAATCGGTAAAATAATTTTTGACACGGTTTCTTAAGTTTTTAGCTTTTCCAACGTAAATAATTTTATCTAGTTGATTCTTCATCAAGTAAACACCACTTTGGGTGGGGTATTCTTTTAAACGCTCCTTAAGAAGATCAAATCTTTCAGACATCGCCAAGTGATTTACCATCGCGAATTTGCAACTCAAGTATTTGTAACCGCTTAATGTCGTCACGTACTGAAGCCGCATCTTCAAATTCTAACTGGGCTGAAAGTTTTTTCATTTTAGTTTTAAGCTTGGTAATTTCATCTTGAATTTTATTTGGTTTTTCAGAAAATTTCTTTATTTGCTCGGCCGTGGTATCTTTAACACCTTGAATATCATACACACTCAGCGCGCCGTCGAACATGTTGCCTACACCGTCTTGAATTTTTTTACGAATTGTCTGTGGGGTAATGCCGTGTTTTACGTTGTGCTCTTCCTGAATTTTTCGGCGACGGTCTGTCTCATCAATGGCCTTTTTCATCGAGTTCGTAATTCGGTCGGCGTAAAGAATAACGCGTCCTTCGACGTTCCTAGCCGCGCGACCTATCGTTTGAATTAAAGACCTTTCCGATCTTAAAAAACCTTCTTTATCGGCATCAGTAATTCCAACAAGACTAACTTCTGGAATGTCCAAACCCTCACGTAACAAATTGATCCCAACTAAAACATCAAATACGCCTAATCTTAAATCTCGAATAATTTCGGTTCGCTCAATAGTTTCAATATCACTGTGCAAGTACTTAACTTTGATGCCTATTGATTCATAGTATTCTGTTAAATCTTCTGCTGATCTTTTAGTAAGTGTGGTGATCAGTACCCGTTCTTTTTTCTCGACCCGATTGCGAATTTCCATTAATAAATCATCGACCTGGTTTTTTACGGGTCGAACTTCAATCTGCGGATCTACTAGCCCCGTTGGGCGAATGATCATTTCAACTATCAGCCCCTCTGACTTTTCAAGCTCGTAAACTGCTGGTGTTGCTGAAACATACACAACTTTATCCATCATTTTTTCAAACTCTTGAAAATTAAGTGGCCGGTTATCTAACGCCGATGGCAACCGAAACCCATGCTCGACCAGGGTTGATTTTCTAGATCTGTCACCGCGGTACATGCCCCCAATTTGCGAAACCGTGACGTGGGATTCATCAATAAAAGTGATAAAATCTTTAGGAAAATATTCAAGCAAAGTCGGTGGTGGCTCACCCGGCCCGCGCCCCGTTAAATGTCTGGAATAGTTTTCGATTCCTTGACAAAATCCAATCTGCTCCATCATTTCAATATCATAGTACGTACGCTGCTCTAAGCGCTGCGCTTCAAGAAAACGAACTTGCGAATTTAGCTCTGTCAAACGCTCAAGTAGTTCAATTTGAATTGTTTTAATAGCTTTCTTAATATTATCGTCACCTGTCGCATAATGTGATCCTGGATAAATTCCAATCTGATCTACTTCTTCTAGTTGCCTGGCTGTTAAAGGATCGATCCACATTATTTTTTCAACAAAATCACCAAAAAATTCAAAGCGTAAAGCACGTTCTTCCTCGTACGGTGGAAAAACTTCCACCACGTCGCCGCGCACGCGAATTGTACCACGAGAAAAATCGACATTATTGCGGTTATACTGAATACGAATCAGTTCTTTTAAAAAATCATCGCGCTTTAGTTTATCGCCGTTTTTTACTAAAATCATCATGCCTTCGTAGGCTTCAGGCGATCCTAAACCATAGATGCATGACACAGACGACACGATAATGACATCCCTACGATCAAATAACGAGCGCGTCGCCGAATGGCGCATGCGATCTATCTGCTCGTTGATTGCTGAATCTTTCTCGATAAACGTATCTGAACTGGGAATGTAGGCCTCTGGTTGATAGTAATCGTAATAAGAGACAAAATATTCGACCGCATTTTTTGGAAAGAGTTCCTTAAATTCCGAATACAACTGGGCTGCCAAGGTTTTATTTGGTGCTAGCACAATCGCTGGCACGTTCATTTCCGCGATAACGTGGGCCATTGAAAAGGTTTTTCCGCTGCCGGTAACTCCTAACAATGTCTGATGCTGAAGTCCCCGTTTAAAATTTTCAATCATTGTCGCAATAGCAGCTGGCTGATCACCAGCCGGCTTATACTCTGAAACCAATTCAAAATTTTTATGAAACGATTTTTTGGCCACGCGCCTGTTCCTTACTTTTCTTATTTTATAACTTCCCAAAAACTTCCAGCAGGTAAGTCACTAACTGCAATATTCATTTCGGTTAACTTTTTTCTTAGCTCATCG
>JANPNP010000024.1:0-2780 GCA_031427535.1 Bdellovibrionales bacterium
ATTCAGCCGGGCCTTCGATGGATCGATCAACGTGACTTTCGGCTGCAAAGTTTAAAATGGCGCGTGGCTTATGTTTTTCAAATAAAGCAGTGATACCCGCATGATCCGTGATGTCTGTTTTTGAAAAAATATAGTTTTCATTATTTGCTACCGCACTTAAATTTTTCAGATTTCCTGCGTACGTTAATTTATCAATGTTAACTACAGGTTCCTCATTTTTACTTAACCAATTCAGAATAAAATTTGCGCCTATAAAGCCGGCACCGCCAGTTACAAAAATCATGGCCTTATATAAAAATAGGCCCTAGTTAAAGTCAAAGAAGTTCTATCAGTGCTTTAAAGCAAGCGTGCTAAAGTGAATTCATCACTTTTTCTAAACTGTGATCCCAAGGTGGTAAGCTAACATTAAATATCGTCTTTAATTTACGTGAATTTAACACCGAGTATTTAGGTCGCCTAGCCTTATGAAACTTTGCTAGGGTCTACAATTGCCTGCGTAAAGCCAAACCAAGACGTTTCGCCTTCAGGCGCCATGACTGCCTGAATCAGATTGAGGCCTTTCACCCATAGCTTTTGCCCTATTTTATACAATACGCACCACTTATATTTGATTTGGAACTTCCACTAGAGAAACTACTTGTCGATGGTGTATTTAAAGGAAAATAGATAGTATTATTATAATACCCAGCAAAGGTAGGTCTTATGAATGATATTTTAGCTACTGCATTGACTCAACTTGATGAAGAATTGACGAAACGAAAGCTAAATGTAGAAATAGTAATTTGTGGTGCCTACGCGCTTCATTTATTTGGCTATTCTCGTTCTGAACACACTCTTGACGTTGATAGCATCACCAAACTTCACTCAACTGAAATTAAGCAAATCATTGAAACTATCGGACAAAAACTAAACCTTGGGCCTTGCTGGCTAAACGATCAGGCATCGACCGTCAGTCTTCCAAATTTTAAATGAGTTCAAGGAGACTCTCGATGATCTTAGAAAAATCACAAAATAAAATATCATTCAATGAATTTAAAGGCATATCCTACTACTTTGGAATTGCTATTCAGCCTATTTATCAACCTAGTTTTTCACCTTTGGATGAAAATCCAAAGTCATCTTTTATGGATATTGAATGCTTTTTCCTAGCTGCAACATATCATCTTAGTACCTCACGAGTGGCAGAGGGTTTTCTGTGCTGGTTGTTAAGGTTTGGTCACCTACTGAGCCCGTCTAAGATAAGAAGGCTCATTCAGGATGGACAAATTTTCGATCCTGCCATATTAGGTGGACTGATTGAATTTTTGCACGAAAATAATATCAAGTCTAATCAATGGAAAATAGTAACTCCATTTTGCAAAAAACGAAAAGAAGTTACTCAGCTACTTGAAGGACCGGCACCCCGAATACCTTCTTCTTATTTTATTAAATATCGAATTGCTGCACCCCTGTTTAGAATTGAAATGGATAAATTTTTATTACCGACTTCGGCTGTCTACAAAAATTGTCTCGAACTTAGAAATCGTGCGTTGTTTGGGTCCGTTGTGAATGCAGACGTTGTTAGTTATTTAGAAAAGCATCCAGGAAGCACTCCGTACCAAATTGCAAAAAGAACTTACCATCATAAAGCCCGAGTTTTTGAAATTTACGCAGATGTCTTGGCCGCAAGCTAAGGCTTAAAGAGAACTCATCACTTTTTTTAAGCTGTAATCCCAATGTGGCAAGCTAACTGCGAAAGTCTTTTTTAATTTTCCTGAATCCAACACCGAGTATTTGGGTCTTTTGGCAGCACTGACAAATTGCTCTGATTTAATGGGCACGATAGATTCAGTTATCACAGTAAATTTCTGTTTTTCAAATTTGGCCATATCCACGATAGCTTCTGCAAAGCCAAACCACGACGTATCCCCTTCGGGTGCAATATGGTAAATTCCTGCTTTATCCCTAAGTTGCTTGTCTGCTAGGACTTTTAATGTTGCCTCTGCAATTTCAAAACTGGCTGTTGGTGATCCTAACTGATCACTAATGATTTTCAGTTCCGGGCGTTCTTGTGAAAACTTTAGGATTGTTTTCAAAAAATTATGTCCAAATTTTCCGTAAATCCAACTGCAACGAAACACATAAGCGTGGCAACCGGTATCTTTCAAGTGCTTTTCACCCATAGCTTTTGTTTCACCGTAGTAATTCACCGGCTTAATCGGATGATTTTCCAGATACGGTGTCTTTGCTTCACCATCAAACACGTAATCCGTCGAGTAATGAATAACTGCAGCATCTTGATGTTTTGCAATCTCGCCGATAATTCCTACCGTGTGCGCGTTGATCTGCATCGCAGAATCTCGTTCGCTTTCAGCTAAATCTACGGCCGTAAAAGCTGACGTATTTATTATATGCGTTGGTTTAAATTCACGAATCAACTTGACCACAGAATCGGGTTTCATAAAATCGGCAACAGTTCTACCCGCCTGATAGACATCCTTGTTCCCAGCGTAAAGTTTTTTAAATTCGCTGGCTAGCTGACCATTTTCACCAAAGATAAGTATTTTTATAAACTGTCCTTCACTTTGCTACGAATAAAATCCATCACGCCATCACGTAAATCTTCGCGGTCTAAAGCCACTTCAATATTAGCTAATAAAAAACCTAATTTATCACCAGCATCAAAACGGCGCCCGTTAAAACTATATGCATTTAGTACCGATGATTCTGCTAATCTGTTCATGGCGTCACTTAACTGAAATTCGCCGTTATGTCCTGGCGGAATTTCTTCTAATTTTTTC
>JANPNP010000025.1:0-5531 GCA_031427535.1 Bdellovibrionales bacterium
AATATCTGATCCCGAAGATCGGTCTGCGGTCGATACCAGTACGCGGTAACCCACGCCGCGAATTGTTTCAATGTGATCAGCCCACGGACCTAGCTTTTTTCTTAATGCGAAAATATGCGTGTCGATCGTTCGCCCGGTCACATTAACATCGTCGCCCTGAATTAGCCCAATTAATTGGTCGCGCGTAAGTACTTTACCCTGCGCTTTAAATAATGACCCAAGCAACTTAAATTCTGAAGGTGTTAAATGTATGTTTTCATTTTTATACGTTACTGTGTACTTTGAAAAATGAATAGATAGCCCATCCAAGCTCAGCTGCTCAGAGGCAGCTTCAGACACAACATCAGCAGCATTACTTTTGCCGCTGCTATTCGAATTTTCTCGTCGCAAATTTTTTTCAAATTCTATCCGACGTAGTAAATTTCTGACTCGGGCCAATAGCACCTTTTCGTCGAAGGGCTTTGTTAAGTAATCATCGGCACCGGCTTCAATGGCCGTTACCAACGAATCGGCATCGGCTTTGGCTGTTAACATCAAAACCTTTATCATAGATTGCGACTGGCGGATTTTCTTAAGTAAATCAATTCCTTGAATACCAGGTAGCATCCAATCCAGCAGGGCTAAATCATACTTTTGCGTCTGCACTGATAAATAAGCCGATTCAGCATCATTAAAAACATCAACCTGTAAGCCTAAGTCGCTCAGGTGAATTTTTAATAACTGCGCTATCGCTAAATCATCTTCAACAATTACGGTCTTAAAAGAAAAGGCTGTCATCATATCTCCCTGACTTAAACGGCTTGGTGTCTGATATCTTTTCCGGTTAGTGCGAATATGACATCTTCGGCAATATTGGTTGAATGATCCCCTAAACGCTCTAAGTTGCGTGCGATTAGAATTAAATCCAATAAGTTTTCAACCTGATCTGGCTGAACTTTCATTTTTGCTACCGATTCAATGACAACTTTGTTTTTTAATCTATCAACTTCGTCGTCCATAACTAAAATGTCTTTTGCCATAGATGAACTCATTTGCACAAAACTATCTAAAGCGGCTTTAACCATGTTTTTTACAGTGGCTGCCATAACTTCGATATCTTGAAATGAAACATTTGCAGAGCGGGTCAGAATATCTTTTCCGATATAAGCGATATTTACGCACTGATCACCCATACGTTCTAAATCTGTGTTGATTTTGATAATAGATAAAATAAAACGTAGGTCTTTCGCGACTGGGCCCTGCTTAGCAAGGACTTCAAGACAGGCATTATCAATTTTAATTTGCAGTTCATTCACGCGCTCTTCAATTTTATGAACCTGAGAAAACTGTTGCAAGTCCCTGCGATTGATTCCCACCAAAACAGTCTGCAGTGCTTTTTCGACCTGTCCGCCCATTTCAACTGTAAGATTTTTTAACTCTTCTAACTGGGAATCGATTGTTCTTTCCATTTGTCCTACTTTCTGGGCTAGCTTAGCTTCTTTATTGACCTGTGTCTTCTTTCAACGCGACTATCGACTATGCGCATTTCATCAATTGATATTGGCTCGAACGCCATCCGCCAACGGATCGTCGACGTTGACGCCAACGGAGCCTGGACAATTTTAAAAAAACACCGCGAGCCCATTCGCCTTGGACATGATGTCTTTATATACAAAAAAATAACTTTACCAACTGAAAAGCGTCTTATAGCTGCTTTCAAAAGAATGGCGCGACTGAACCGTAAGTTTAAAGTGGATAAAAGTTTAGCCCTAGCTACCAGTGCTTTTAGAGACGCAAAAAACAAACGACCTGTACTAACAAAAATTAATCAAGCTAGCGGCATTAAAATAGAAATCATCACCGGACAAAAAGAAGCCCAGCTTATTCGTAAAGCGGTAGAAAATAATATCTGTTTAAACAATGAGCACTGTTTATTGATCGATATTGGCGGGGGAAGTGTTGAATTAACCCATATTCAAAAGAGTAAAATTTTCTATTCCCGCAGTTTTAAATGGGGGATGGTTCGCACGCTAACAGAGGCACTTAGCAAAAATATAAAGCCACAAATTATTTGCAAAGAAAATATTAAAAAAGCCAATCGCTTTTTGCCAAAACGGCATTTTGAATTGGCCGTAGGCACCGGCGGAAATTTAGATGCGATCGGCAAATTAAAATTAAGTCTTTTGAAGCGCGGACCAAACACGTTGGTAACGGCCGCCGAATTAAAACTAATTTACAAACGCTTTATGAAAATTAAGCCACTTGAACGTATGGCCAAACTTGATTTAAAAGCCGACCGCGTCGATGTCATCGAGCCCGCACTTTTCCTAATGCTGCAGCTAATGAAAAAATACCGCTTAAAGCGAATAAAAATTCCCTGCGTAGGTCTTAAAGAAGGCGCAATTTATTCCTTACTAAAAAAATAATGCCGGTTAATACGCTCGGCGGATCTGTCTAAGTTGTTATCGACTGTAGTGTGACTTTAAATGAATGGATATATTATTTCCTCTGAAACTTGGTAGCATATATGCTGCCAAGTTTCAGAGGATGAAAAAATATTGGTCAAACCATCCTACACCGCTGACAAATTTCAGTGCCGACGGATTACAGAGCTGACGGATCACAGCGCTGATCAAGCATTAGCGGTGATCGACTTTAAAATCATCTTCGTTAAATAATTGCTGAGCTTTTGATTGCTTCATTAATTCTTCTTGTACTGGTAATTTGGCGGGATCAGACGATTTTGTCTTTTTTTCGTAGCTAGCATCTGATTTCATCACCCAGGTTTCAAAAGTGTCATTCCAGTACAACTGTAAAATATGCCACAATTTTTCTTTAAGTGTCTTATCGTAAATTGGACATAGCGCTTCCACACGGGCGTGAAGATTACGATACATCCAATCAGCAGAGCCTATGTAGAAATCGCCGTCTGCTGGGTTTTCCTGGCCATTTCGAAAATAAAAAATTCGCGAGTGCTCTAGAAATCGTCCGACCGTTGATTGGACTTGGATGGTTTCGCTAATACCTTTAACGTTGGTTTTAATGCAGCAAAAGCCACGTACAATCAAATGGATTGGCACATGGGCTTGGCTTGCCTCGTACAAAGCTAACGAAATGTCGTTCTCTTCCATGTTATTAAATTTAGCCATGATCAAACTTGGGCGTTTCGCCAAGGCATGCTGGCGCTCGCGCTCGATCAGCTCTTTCATTTTAGAAAACATATTTACGGGGGCCAGAATTAAATGCTGGTAATTTTGTTTCAGCGACTTACCTGTTAGATAATTAAAAAACTCAACCAATTCAGAGGTAATGCGTTCATCACAGGTAAGTAATCCCATATCAGTGTAAAACCGTGACGTCGAAACATTGTAATTTCCAGTTCCTATGTGCGCGTAGCACCGAACGCGGTCCGACTCTTTACGCACAACCAGGGCCGTTTTCGCGTGGGTTTTAAAACCGACGACCCCGTACACCACGTGTACTCCAGCGTTTTCTAATTCTTGCGCCCAGTAGATATTTCGTTCTTCGTCAAAACGGGCTTTTAGTTCAATTAAACACACCACTTGCTTACCCGCTTCGGCAGCGTTAATTAGCGCTTTGACAAAGGGCGAATTATCGCCAGTGCGGTACAAGGTCATCTTAATTGCTAGCACGTCTGGGTCTTCCGATGCTTCGTGAATAAATTTTTCAACACTGGCCGAAAAACTTTCGAATGGATGATGCATTAAAATGTCATTTTTTTTGATCGCACCAAACATCGTGAAGTTCACATCACTTAAACTTATCGGGACTACTGGTGACCAGGCCGGATATTTATGTTTGTTCCAACTTAGCAAGCCTGCTAGTGAGGCAAAGTCTAACAGGTCAAAATGCATTTGCATCGGGAAAATGTCGCTTTCAGAAACTTCCAACTGCGAAATTAAAAAATCTCGTAACCATTTAAGCGAGCATTCGCCCAGTTCTAGGCGGACAATTTCAGCAAAGCGGCGCTGGCGAAGCTCTTCTTCGATCATTGACAACAAATCTTCGACATCTTCTTCTTCGCGGTCCGAATCGGCATTTCGGGTTAGTCTGAAAATAATTGAACCTTTGACAATCATCTCTGGAAATAGTTCCGAGATATGCTCCTTTATAATGTCTACTAAATGGATGTATTTTTCAGCGCCGCCTTTGTCCTTACCTGGATTGATCAAAACCCACTGTTGCAGAACGCTTGGTATTTTTATTCGCGCAAATAAATAATCCCCGTCTGCATTGGGATGCGCAAGGGCCACGCCTAAAGAAGTCGATAAGTTCGAAATAAACGGGAACGGATGCCCCGGGTCAACGGACAGCGGTGTTAAAACCGGAAAAATATTTTTTAAAAAATAGGTTTTGATCCACTTTTTATCAGCGTCATTTAGCGATTTAAAGCTAACTATTTCACAACCGTTATCGTGTAAACTAGCAGTTAATTTTTGAATCAAATCACTTTGTTTTTTTAACATCGGTTGCAATCGCTTTGTGATCATTGCTAATTGCATTTCAGGAGTTTGCCCGTCTGATGACTTTGCAGAAATGCCGTAGGCCACATGGCGCTTTAAGCCGCCCACCCGCTTCATGAAAAACTCGTCTAAATTTGTGCTTGATATAGATAGAAAGCGAAGGCGCTCTAGTAGAGGGTTACGCAGATCTTCGGCCTCTGCTAAAACACGCAAATTAAAATTCAACCATCCAAGCTCGCGGTTATTAAAAATTAATGCCGATGATTTTGGATGCTCTAGGATATCGTTATTTTTTTTTCGTCTGGTTTTTGATGCTTTATCGACCTTTCCAGTCGATGAAACATTTTTATTTTTTGCTTTAGTTTTTGCAGTCATTTGGCACTTCACGGTAAGAGGAAAATTCTGGATCACAGGTGTGGTAATCATTTAAAGCCCAGTTGATCCCTTTAAACTTTTTAACAAAAGCTGACATTGCCGGTTTAAACAGTGGCACGTGCCAGTATTTAAAAGTCAGCTGCTGCAAAGATTCAGTGACAGTTTTTTTCATGTACACTTGTTGGTACAAAGCCGCAACCATACCTGTTCTGTCAGCACCGACACGGCAGTGTATCAACATAGGGTAATCACCGTTTTCGAATGCCGTAAATAATTTTTTTAATTCTTTTTCTGGCGGATAAAATTTGTCATCCAAATCAAGCGCTAAAAACTGGGTATTTAAACGTGCAAGGGTTTCAGCTTCAGCGTCGTAGTAGGCAGTCTTTCCTGGCCATCCGCGAAGACTGATGACTGTTTTAATTCCATGCATTTTTATTATTTCTTCAAGTTCGTTGGTCTTCAACTGGGCAGAGCGAAACAATCTTCCATCTTCAACCACTGCAAAGTTTTGACTGATACGAAATACCGATGTCCGATAAATTATCAGTGAAAAACCAACAAACAAAACCAGACCAAAGACTATCTTTAAACGATGTTTCATTACAGTCAGTATACGGCGCAAAAGACATGCCGCCAAGTCAAGATCCGGTCAGTTATTTGCCTGGTAAAGAATAGATTTCTCTTTGCTATGAT